>JBDTTW010000309.1:0-5808 GCA_039930405.1 bacterium | reverse complement strand
ACGAGGTAACCGGTCAGTCGCGCATGGTTGTGAAAGACTCGCCTGACGAGAAGAAACAACCGCGTATGGAAATTCGCAACGCCAGCAACAAGATACTTAAGACGTATCAGATGCCGGTGCGAGCGAACCTGATGGTGGTCGACGGCGAAACGGTGGAGCCCGGCGACGTAATCGCCAAGATTCCACGCGAGACAACGAAGACCAAGGACATCACCGGCGGTTTGCCGCGCGTGGTTGAGTTGTTCGAAGCGAGACGTCCGGCGGAAACGGCCGTGATGTCGGAAATCGACGGCATCGTCGCACTTGGTCCAATTGCTAAGGGTAAACGCAAGCTGATCATTACCGGCGACGATGGCGAGGAACGAGAGTACGACATTCCGCGCGGCACGCACATCAACGTGCAGGAAGGTGACCGCGTCCGCGCCGGCGAAGCGCTAATGGATGGCCCGCTGAATCCGCACGACATTCTGCGTGTCCTGGGAATGCAGCGCCTGCAGGAATACCTCGTGAATGAAATCCAGGAGGTCTATCGTCTGCAGGGCGTAAACATCAACGACAAGCACATCGAAGTGATTGTTCGGCAGATGCTGCGCTGGGTGAAAATCAAGGAAGTGGGCGACACCGACTTCCTGCTCGAGGAGCAGGTGGATCGGTTCCGCTTTACTGACGAAAACGAGCGCGTGGTCGGCGTGAAGGGCGAAGTCGCACAGGCTGAACCGCTGTTGCTCGGTATCACCAAAGCGTCGCTTTCGACCGATTCGTTTATCTCAGCGGCGTCATTCCAGGAAACGACACGCGTGTTGACCGAAGCGGCGATTTCCGGACGCATCGACTATCTGCGTGGTTTGAAGGAAAACGTGATCATGGGGCGGTTGATTCCGGCCGGCACCGGTATGGAGTATTACCGCAATGTCGATATCGAACGCGACGAGACGCTGGATCAAGTTCGCGATCGGGACCTCGATGAGTTTCCCGACATCGTCGGTGGCCATGACATGACGGCGCCGCCGGCACGTGAGCCACTGGTTACCGCCAGTACTGATGGCGAACCGGACGAGGTAGCTGAATAGGACAACGTCCAGCTCTCTTTTGAGGGAGTTTCTGAAGAATAGGGACAGGCAGCGATGCCTGCCCTATTTTTTTATGAAAACCAAAGATAGTAAACGCGGGATGCTGTCTGCAGGCGTATCGGGATCACGCCATTCGTCTAACCGGCGCACCCCCAATCCAGCCGCCAAACCATCATTCACAAAGTCGGAAACGTTGTGAAGAAATGCGGCGACCCGTTCGCGCTCGCCAGTTTGGGTGTTGCTGAATTGGGCCTGGCCGCCCATTAATTGCCGCATCGGATGCAACTCGCAAATGAAGAGTTCTCCGGTTGGTCGCAGCACCCGAACAGCTTCTGCGAACACAGGCTGCAACTGTTCGACGTGTTCCAGAACCAACATCGCAATGATGACGTCCGCCGCCGCCGCGGGCAACGGCCACTTGGCGCGGACATCATGTTGAATGAAACGCGCTTTTGGATCTTGAATGCGTGTCGCAGCGCGCCGCAGCATCTCTTCAGAAAAATCGAGTGCCGTGATACTCGCGGCCTGCGTCGCCAGCCATTCGGTGTTGCGGCCAGTGCCGCAGCCAATCTCGACAATGTCTCGACCCGCAATTGGCAGCTCCGCCCCACGTAAAACCTCTCCTGCTAACTCGCGCGTGCGGTTGGGATCGGTGTCGTAGGTTGCGGCCCAACGATCGTAGGCTGCGGCAATTCCACTTTCTTTCCCGACTTTGCCCATCTTGCAAATCATAACTGCGATGGGATAATCGCCAAAGCACACAGAAAAAATCGACGGGTAATGACGAATGCCTAAAAAAATGTCTGCGATCGATAGCAAGCGATTAAAAAATCTGGCTGGCGCGCGCAAAGCCGCACTGCCTGATTTCATACAGCCGCAGCTGGCGACGCTGGTACCCGACGCGCCCAGCGGCGCTGACTGGCTACACGAATTAAAGTTTGATGGCTATCGCATGGTGTGCCATCTTCATCGTGGCAATACGCGTTTCTGGAGTCGCAACCAGAAAGACTGGACCGAGAAGTTTCCTAATTTGAGCAAGGCGCTCAAAGCCTTGCCCGCAACAGCCGCCATCCTCGACGGCGAAGTTGTGGTTGTCGATAAAGCAGGCCGCAGCAGCTTTCAGAAATTGCAGCAGTCGATGAAAGGCGGCGCCGCGAGTTTTGTTTTTCAGATTTTCGATCTTCTTTATCTTGATGGCTATAACCTCACCCGCGTTCCATTACGAGAAAGGAAAGCGCTGCTGGAAGATTTGTTAGTTGGGCTCGATGCAAAAGGCCCGCTTCGTTACAGCGATCATGTCGTCGGAGATGGCGATCGGTTTTTCAAGCAGGCCTGCGCATACGGCATCGAAGGAATCGTCTCAAAGCTTGCTGATTCCGTTTACGAATCGACGCGTACACGCAGTTGGTTGAAGGTCAAATGCACCAAACGCCAGGAATTTGTCATCGCCGGTTATACACCTTCGAAGAAGGGCTTTCCGGGTTTCGGATCGTTGGTACTGGGAGTTTACGACCAAGGGAACCTTGTCTATTCGGGCCGCGTCGGCACCGGCTTTAGCATTAAGCAGCGTTTGGAATTGCAGAAGAAACTTGATCGCATTGCGCAGCCGGCCATGCCGTTCGCCACCAAACCAAAGGATCCGGGATTGCGAGATGCGCACTGGGCCAAGCCGCAGTTGGTGGGCGAAGTCGAGTTTACCGAATGGACGGAAGAAGGTTCGATCCGGCATCCCTCGTTTCAAGGATTGCGTGAGGATAAGAAAGCGAAAGAAGTAGTGCGCGAGGAACCGGCGTAAAGCAAACTGTTAGTTTGCGCTTGTAAGTCAGCTTGAATTGTTAGTGGGTAAGGACTTCTACCGCAACAACGCAAACTAACGGTTTGCTTTACAAGTCTTCCTTCATAAGTTCTTTGTTTATCGCGACCGCGGCTTGCGCGCCTTCCCCAGCAGCGACAATCACAAATTGGACCAGGCGCGAAGCGTCGCCGGCGACATATATGCCGGGAACGTTCGTTGCCTCGTATTCGCCGGTCGCTACGCAGCCTTGTTCGGTAAGCTCGCAGCCGAGCCTTTTGGGCACGTCGGACGCTTGCCGTTGCCCAGTGCTGAAAAACATCGCCTTCCTTTGAATCGCCGCTCCAGCAGCAAACACAATCCGATCAAGTACGCCGTCGGTTCCCTCGAGCCGCAGTATCCGTTCTTCACGCACTGGGATGTTGTGCTGGGCCAGGCGCGTTAGATCCTTGGCGGACAATTCCGCTGGACCATCGGTGCACAACACGAGATCGCGACTCCATAAAATTAGTTCAAGGGTCAAACCTAATCCGTTCTCGCCCTTTCCGTAAACCGCCAGCGGCTGATCGCGCACTTCCCAACCATCACAATAGGGACAATGAAAAACGCTGCGGCCGTAGAGCGACTCGAGGCCTTCCAGCTTCGGAATTTCATCGACTACGCCAGTTGCAATGAGCAACTTGCGCGCCGCGGCACGTTCACCGTTACTAAGTGTGACTTCAAAACCCTGTTCCAAACGCCGGGCGTCCGTCACTTCGATCTGCAGCAGTTTCACCGTCTCGTAGGATTTCAGCTCCTCGCGCCCCAGGCGCAGGAACTCTGCCGGATCAATGCCGTCACGAGTCAGGTAGTTGTGCAGTCCGTGCGAAGCGGCATTGCGCGGGTGGCCTGCGTCGCACAGCAAGACTCGCCGGCGGCAACGACCCAAAACCAGCGCCCCATTGAGACCGGCCGGGCCCGCGCCAACAATGATTACGTCAAACAAGGAATTATCCATTTTTGCATTCGCGGAAATGTCCGGGGATTTTTCGCCGCTGAGATGAACAGCGGCGGATGAATTGAACGGGGGCTGATGGGGGAGGGCAGTATAACAGCAAAGAACCGGCGAGCGTCGAAATCGATGCTCGCCGGTCCAGTCTAAGGGTTAAAGTTTTGTTACTGAGTCATCGTCGGAGGTGTTGCTCCCTGCGGACAGAGCCACAGTTCGACCAGCAGTACATCGCGCGGTGGTCCAACCAGGGTAATGACGCGCGTGCCGTTGATGCCTCGGGAGTTGACCAGGTAATCGACGATGCGAGTCGTGTGCTGTTGCACTTCGTTCGGTCGTCCACGCTGGCCCGGATAGACAATTACATAAGCCGTCGCAGTCGGATCGTTCTGCAACGAAATTGCGTAGTTATCCAAGCGCGCTTTTTCGTCGTTGCGCGCAATGTTTGGAAACTCGTCAAACTTTTTGCATTCAACCGGAACTGGGAAGTTCACCGTGCAGGTCGCCGAGCAATCGAGCGTATAGCCGCCCATGCTTAGCGTAGCCGTCAGACTTTGGCCCGCCAGGCCATTGGTATCAACATGAATGGTGTCCGTGCCCTGGCCATCAATGATAGTGCCGGCCGAAACCGTCCAGTTGTAAGCTGGCGCAACGTTGCCCGAGCCGCCGCTAATGTTCGAGCTAAATGTCAGTGGCTCGCCGACTACAACTCGGTCCGGGCAAACAATGCCTACGTTCGGACAGGTTGGTGGAGGCGGCGGACAGCGGTTAACCAGGATCGTCGTTGAAGTAAAGGCCTGACAGGCAGCGTCGCCACTGCCAGTATCAATGTCCAGATAAGCCTTGTAATAGCCGGGCTGCAGACCGGAAACGTCCCAGGTGACATTGTCCCCAGCGCCGTCGATTCTTCCGGCGTTAGTGGTCCAACGATAGCGTACGGCTGAACCAGAACTGACGCGAGTGTTCAAATGCACGACTGATGGTGCCGCCGCGGCGCCTTCGCTCGGGCAGACCGTAATCACGGAGGGCTCAGCGATGAGACTCAGATTCGGTGGCGTGTAAGCGACGGTTTCTCGTCGCGCCTTTTGCCCGACTGCGACTGATGCCAGAGCAAGCATGCTTACCAGCAAGGCTGGTAAAAAGATTCGAATAACGGGGCGCTCGTGTCTCAGCATTTCCACTCCTTTTTCGGCCATTTTCTTATTCAGTCCGTTCGACCCGCACGCCGACACGCTGTGTTGAGAAGTAGCAGTTGATAGGAAAATAGAGGGAATACCGGCGGGTTTCCATATCTTTGTCCGGTTCGCGATGGGTGCTGCGAAAGTCGGGATGGCCGGGTCATCAGCGATTGGTGCGAAATACTAATGCCGTGCTGTTTGACTCAATCAGCACTTTCGCAGTAGATAAGGAGCGCCTGAAAATCATCAACCCCAAATTCCGAATGAAGCTTGCACTGTTAATCGTCATACTTTCTTTGCTGTTTGGTCAAGCTGGTTGCCGCCGAAATAAAACCAACGGCACCAACGCGAATGGGTTGACCGGCGTCAGCAGCACCGCTGAGGGAGATCGAGCTCAGGCGCGATCGTTACTCGAACAGGGCAGAGAGTTTTATCGAACTGATCAGGATGAGAAAGCCGCTGCGGCTTTCGAGCAAGCCGTTAAGCTCGACCCGAATCTGGCGGAGGCTCAGTTTCGCCTGGGACTCGCATACGAGGCTCTCGGCAGGGAGCAGGACGCCGAGGAAACCTACAAGAAGGCAATCGAGCAGTACAAGAAGTATCTCGAGAAAAACAAAGACGATGCTGAAGGTCATTACAATCTGGGACAGACCTACTCCGGACTGCATCTTTATAGCGAAGCAGTCCGGGAATATCGCCAGGCAATTCATCTTAAGGATGACGACGCAGATGTGTATTACGACTTAGGCACCGCGCTGACAAAGTTGGCCCAATATGACG
>JBDTTW010000308.1:0-11314 GCA_039930405.1 bacterium | reverse complement strand
GCGAACAGGAATTCCGGCTGAAAGCCATCGCGATGTACCGGAAGATCGAGAAGCTCAAACCTCGCGATCCCGACACCGCAAATAAACTCGGCGAACTCTATGCCGCCCAAGGCCTAATCGTTGATGCGCGCGCGCAGTTTCTTATCGTCGCCGATGGCTATACACGCGCGGGCGAAGCGCGCAAGACTCTCGCAGTGCTGGACCGCATCGCGGACCTCGATCCGCACAACACCAATATTCGGGTCCAGCTCGCCGAAGGCTATCTCAAAGAAGGTATGACCGAGGAGGCTGCGAAAGCTTTCGGCGAAGCGGCCAAACGATTACTTGAAAATGGCGATCTGGAAAATTCGCATTCAGCGTACGTTCGCGCCCTGGAACTAAAAGCCAACGACAAGACGTTGCTGCGCGGGTTCCTTTCAGTTACCAGCGCGCTGGGATTGGCGGAAGACGCCGCCGAAATCCTGGAAAGAGCGGTCGCAGAAATTCCGGATGACCCGGACCTGACTGCGCTGTTGGCCGATGCCTATGTGGCTGCGGACGATGCTCCCGGCGCCGAACGCGCGACTGCTTTGCTGTTGGCAAACGACCCGGATGGCTATCGCCGTTACATTGAAGTCGCGCGCGTCTATTTGAAGCTGGGGCAGGAAGACGAAGCAGTACGAGTGCTCGGCGAAATCCTTGAAAGGATGTTGGCCGGTCGTGAAGAAAGCGATCTGTTACAGCTGGTCGATGAAATTTTGACTAGCGCTCCGGAGCATGTAGGTGCCTTGCGCCTCCTGGCCCGCATTCACTGGTGGCAACGCGACACCGAAAAGCTGCGATCCGTGCTCGAGCGCCTGGCGGAGTCAGCAGAAGCGGCAGGCATGGTCGAAGATGAACGCTATGCGTTGACGCAATTGATCCGTCTCGCTCCCGACGAATCGCGATATGGCGAGAGGTTGGAGACAATCGGTGGCGCGCTGGACGAAGAGGTCGAACCGCTCCAAAGCGACGAGCTGGCGACCGAGGTGGTTCCCACCTTTGAAGGTTTTGCCATTGTCGACGAGAGCGCCGCGCTAGTTGATGAAAACGTCAGCGAACCAGCGGCGGAGTTTGAATGGAATTCTGTCGCGTCTAACAACTCGACTAACATTTCCTTTGCTGATCTAAATGAAAGCGACGACTCGGAGCAGCTCGTCCCGAACGCGGCTTTTGTCGATCCCTTTGCACAGGACTATCCGCTGGCGCATTCCGAAGCGACCGACGCCCCGGCAAATCTGGACGATGACCCGGAAGCTGGGCCGCGGAAGGAGGCGCTGATCAAGAAGGAATTGGAAAGCGTTGACTTTTACATCGCGCAAGGCTACTCGGACATTGCTCTCGACACCCTGGAAATATTGGAACGGCAGTCTGGCCCGGATCCGGAGTTTGCTTTACGCCGCGCCCAACTGGACGCCGCGAAAGCGGCGACAACAACGATTGAGTTTGAAAGTAGTTCGACGCCCGCGCCGGTTACGGCGGCTGAAGTAGAAACGATCATAGTCGCCGACGCGGCGGTCCCAATCATTGATGCGGCGCCCGCCGGTAGCGGAATTGATTCGGGACTGGCCGCAATCTTTGAAGAGTTTCGCGTCGAAGCAGAAAGCGAACACAACCCCGTCGGCGAAGATTTTGAAACTCATTACAACATGGCGACTGCCTACAAAGAGATGGACTTGCTTGACGAGGCTATCAGAGAATTTCAGGCTGCCGCCGGGTTGACCGGTCCTGGCGACAACACGCCGCGGTTCTTCCAATGTTGTAATATGCTGGGCCACTGCTTTGTACAGAAGGGTTTGCCGCAGGCGGCGGTGCTCTGGTTCAAGAAGGGTTTGGATGTTCCCGGACGCGGAGCCGAAGAATACAAAGCGCTGCAGTATGAACTTGGCTCGGCTTATGAACAGATGGGTGATTTAAGTCGCGCGGTTGGTGCCTTCACCGAAGTTTACGGCGTTGACGTCGGCTATCGCGAGGTCGCGGACCGGCTGCAAAATTTACAAGCGCGCCAGAAGAAGAAGAAGAAAGACCGTAAATCGTGAATCGTGAATCGTAACGGATAAGCAAACAGCAAACAGCAAACAGCAAACAGCAAACCGACAAAGACCAAAGACCAAAGACCAGAACATCTATTTACGATTCACGATTCACGATTTACTAACAACCCATGTCCGCTAAGCTAAGTGTTATCTTCTACATCATTCTATGCTTTGAAATCGGCATAGTACTCGCGCTGTTGCCCTGGATTCCGCAGGGCACGCTTGGGCTCAGCGACTGGGGCAACAATTATTTTCTGCTTTATGCGGCGCGCAAGAGCGGAGTTTATGCGTTGCAAACCGTGGTGGCTTCCGGCTGGGTGCGCGGCGCGGTTACCGGCTTGGGCGTATTGAACCTGGGCATGGCTTTTTGGGAGATCTTTCATTTCAAAACAAGCGTCGCCGCCTTGCAACAAGCTGGCGCCAGCACCGATAAGAGCTATGTACAGTCCGCAAAAGCCAATCAGCTACCTCATCACCAGCGGCCAAACGACGGCAGCGACGACGTCGAGCAGTAAGGACTTCCAACAAATTCTGAGGCTTATCGAAGTTGCGGTTGCAGCTAAGATCGATCTCGTTCAAGTTCGCGAAAAAGATCTGACAACTAAAGTTCTGTATGAACTCGTCGCGCGCGCGTCCGAGCTTACGCGCAACAGCACGACAAAACTATTGGTAAACGACCGCGCAGATGTTGCTGCGTCGGCTGGTGGGGATGGAGTTCACCTGACAACGCAATCCCTGCCCGCGTCAGTTGTGCGGAAGTCTTTTGGCGATGACTTTTTGATTGGCGCGTCGGCCCACTCGTTAGCCGAAGCCCGAGCGGCTCTTGACGCGCAGGTCGACTTTGTTGTTTTTGGCCCGGTTTTTCCGACGCCGTCAAAAGAGAAATATGGACCACCCGTCGGACTGGAACAACTCCACCAGGTTTGCGCGGAGCTGAATGGATTTCCCGTGCTGGCGATTGGCGGAGTTACGGAAGACAATTTCGCCGAGTGTCTGCGTGCTGGCGCGCAAGGTGTTGCAGCGATCAGAATGTTTGGTGATCGGCAGCTACTGAGTTCGATCGTCGCAAGGATTCATGAGGAACCTGATACCGCCTGCTCGCCAGGCTGAGTTGGTTTCATGCCATTGCCAAATGCATTGACGATTGCGGGTTTTGATCCTTCGGGAGGCGCGGGCGTGCTCGCGGATGCGCGGACGTTTTCGTCCTTTGACTATCGCGCCTCCGCCGCGATCACTTCAATTACTTTCCAAAACGACACCCAGGCAAGGGGCGCTGTTCAGCAAACGGCCGCAACCGTTCGCGGTCAGATCGAGTCATTGCTGGCAAGGCTTCAGTTTGCTTGTGCCAAGACGGGGATGCTGCCGACGCGCGAAGTTGTGCAAGAGGTGGCGCGCATCTTTCGCGAGCATGAGTTGCCGGCCCCGGTTGTCGATCCCGTTATGGTTTCCAGTTCGGGCCTGCGTCTGATGGAGGAAGGCGCGCTCGAAGTCTTCGTTGCCGAGTTGTTGCCCGTCGCGCGCGTGGTCACGCCTAACATTCCCGAAGCTGAGGCGCTGACTGGCTTGGAGCTAACTTCAGAAGCCGAGATGCGCGAGGCGGCAAAACTGATTCGCACTTTGGGTGCGCGTGCGGTTTTGCTTAAAGGCGGACACCTGGGCCAGAAGGCAGTTGGCAGACGGCAGAAGGCAGAAGGCAGCGAGGCGATTGATGTGCTTGACGATGACGGAACCGTGACCTTGTTTCGTGCTGCGTTTATTCCCGGCGCCAACATTCGCGGCTCGGGCTGCATTCTGTCGGCGGCGATTGCAGCGGGATTGGGTAAAGGATTGTCTTTAGAGGCTTCAGTAAGGCAGGCCAAAGAATTTGTGCTGAATGAACTTCGTCGTGGCTTTGCCACCTGATGGGCGGAAGGGCTCTGCCCTTCCGGCGGCGGACTATCTGATTTGAGGCTGGGCCTCTAAAGCTCCGAGGCGCAGCCTCTTCCAAATACAAACTGACGGAAAGGCGCAGCCTTTCCGCACAGCAGACGGCGGAGCCGAAGCACGTTTACTCTTCGATCGTCACCCTTTCCATCTTCACTTCCGACGTTGGCTTATCGTTGCGATCAGTTTCGCTGGTGGCAATTGCGTCCACGATATCCAGGCCATCAGTTACGCGTCCAAAAATCGTGTAGCTCGGCGGCAAAGGATAATCGGCATGCATGATGAAAAACTGCGAGCCGTTTGTGTTCGGTCCGGCATTGGCCATCGCCACGATGCCTTTCTTGTAACCGCGCTGGTACACCGCCGACGAAGCATCAATCTCGTCGTTAAATTTCCCGCCCCAGGCAGATTCGCCGCCGCGCCCGGTGCCGGTTGGATCGCCGCCCTGAATCATGAAGCCTTTGATCACGCGATGAAAAATCACGCCATCGTAATAGCCTTTTCCGGCGAGCGTAATGAAGTTTTCAGTCGTCTTGGGCGAGTCTGATTCGAAAAGCTCGACGCGAATGGTGCCCTTGTTGGTTTGAATGGCGGCGGTGCGATTTGGCATGTTTGTCCTTTGAAAACCTCACAGTTTGTTAGTATTGATTGACCAAGATACTTTCTTTGGCTGTAGTTGTCACTTGCACGTGCAGGTGTTGGTTTCGCGGTGCAATACGATCGCTCCAACTGCCGCGAAAGCGCTACCCAGTTGAAAAGCCCTTGTTTAGAACCCGGTCAGAAAGGCCTTAATCAATGAATGTTACACACCTTGAATGCGCCTTGTGCCATCTGAAACACGAGGCACGGCGGTTGCTCAACCTTTGTCGTGAATGCGGAAAACCGCTGCTGGTTCGTTACGACCTCGAGCAGGCGGCGCGCACCTTGACCAAGGAATCGCTCGGCTCAAGGCGCGCCGATCTTTGGCGCTATCGCGAAGTCCTGCCGGTTGAAAACGACGACAACATCGTTTCACTTGGCGAGGGTTGGACGCCGCTGCTGCGGGCAAAGAATTTAGGAAAGCAAATTGGATTCGATCAGCTCTACATCAAGGACGAGTCGCAAAATCCGACGCAGAGTTTTAAGGCTCGCGGCATGTCGGCGGCGGTCTCGATGGCAAAGGAACTCGGCGCGACCAAGCTCGCCGTTCCTTCGGCCGGCAACGCAGCCGGAGCACTCGCAGCTTATGCTGCGCGTGCCGGACTTGAGTGCTTCATCTTCATGCCCGACGACACGCCGCGCGCCAATGTGATTGAGTGTGAACAGACCGGCGCGCAGGTGACGCTAATGGCGGGGTTGATTACAGACTGTGGCGCGGAGGTCGCGCGGCGCAAAGAAGCGGAAGGTTGGTTTGACGTTTCAACTTTGAAAGAGCCCTATCGAGTTGAAGGCAAGAAGACTTTGGGTTACGAACTGGCGGAACAATTCGCTTGGGAACTACCGGACGTGATCATTTATCCAACCGGCGGCGGCACAGGATTGATTGGCATGTGGAAAGCATTCGACGAGATGGAACAGATGGGTTGGATCGATTCGCGGCGGCCGCGCATGGTCACGGTGCAGGCTACTGGTTGTGCCCCAATTGTGCGCGCGTTTGCAACAGGGAAGCGCTTTGCGGATGAGTTTGCGAACGCAGAGACGGTCGCGTCCGGCTTGCGAGTGCCAAAAGCGATTGGCGATTTTTTGATTCTTGATGCGTTGCGCGAGTCAGGCGGCTCGGCAGTGGCTGTCACCGATCAGGAACTGATCGCGGCGACCAAAGAGATTGGGGCCGCTGAAGGAATCTTTTGCGCGCCCGAAGGCGCTGCCTGTTTGCCGGCGTTGCGGAAGTTGCTGGCAGCAGACCTGGTCAAACCAGATGAGCGCGTGGTCCTGTTCAATACCGGAGCCGGCGTGAAATATCTGGAGGCGTTCAGCGATCAGAGGTCAGCGATCAGAGGTCAGGACTCTGATCCGGCCGCTTGAAGTTTTTCAGGTCGTTTAAGTAAGGAGCACGAGAAGTGAAGAAGTTGATTTTTGTATTTACGATTTTGATCACCGTTGCAACCGCAGTCGCGGCGCAAACCCCGTCAAGCGCGTGGATCGCTGAAACGGATCGCGCGAAGTTTGATGCGTTGCGGCGCAGCGGTCTGGAAGCGCTCTACAACCTCGATTACGACAAAGCGCAAAAGGACTTCAAAGAGATAACGCTGCTCTATCCGACTCACGCAGCCGGGCCGCAGCTGCTGGCGGCGCGCGTCTGGATCAAGACGCTTTACGAGACGCGGCGGCTGCAGTCTTCGCTGTACAACTCCGAAAGTTTTTACTCCAGCGGCGACGACAAGGTTGACCCGAAAGTCATCAACGAGTTTCGCTCGTTGACCCGCGAGGCTAAACGACTTTCCGAAGTTCGCCTGAAACAGAATCCCAAAGAGGTGGAAGCGCTTTACTGGCTCGGTGCGACTGAAGGTCTGAAAGCATCGTTTGAAGAGGCGGTCGAGCGCCGGCACTTTGCGGCCTTAAAGGACGGCGACGATTCAGTGGACCATCATCGCGAGGTGCTGAAACTCGATCCGACTTTCATCGATGCCAGCTTGACGGCGGGGCTTTACGAATACGTCGTAGGTTCATTACCGCTGCCAATCAAAGTTGTTGCCGGCGTCACCGGTTTTCGCGGCTCCAAGAAAAAGGGCCTGGCGTTGATTGAAACTGTTGCGAATAACGGCAACTGGGCCCGCGACGACGCCCGAACGCTTTTGATAGTTCTCTACACGCGCGAGAAACGCTATGCAGACGCGCTGGCAAATGCGCGCGAGCTGAGCGCCAAATACCCGCGCAATTATTTGTTCCGTTTGGAAGCTGCGGATGCGCTGGTTGCTCAGGCGGAAGTTGAACGAAGAGCAAAGAACACCGACGCCGCCGCGAAGGCCGAGCGCGAAGCCTTCGCGACCTTTGAAGACTTGCTGCACGACCGAACCGTGCGCGATACAGTTTCGCGGGCGCTCGATCTGGTCCATTTCAAGTACGGCGAGGTCTTGTTAACAGCGGGCGAAGGCGAACGAGCGGCGCGTGAGTTTCTGGCAGCCACGCGAGTCGAGCACGCTGAACCTTCTTTGGTAACGATGGCCCATCTCTACGCAGCGCGCGCTTATGACTTGGCGGGGAAACGCGATGACGCGTTGGCCCAGTATCGGGAAGTGCTGACGCGCCCGGACGTTTACGCGGCGCACGAAGAAGCGAAGAAGGGTCTCGCTAAGCCTTACAGAACGGAAAGCACCGCCAAAACTGAAAGCACAGCCAGCGGAATGTAGCAAGACTTTGGAGTTGGGTGGCGACGAATCAGCGGGGGCCTGCCCCGCCTTCCCAACCACGAAACCGCCTGACTCGCTGGGGTGATATCGTCCGCAGGCTTTCAAGCGGGCATTAACGACTCAAATGCACACCAGCTCGTGGTTGGGAAGGCGGGCAGGCCCCCGCTGGTTGGGTGAATGACTATTTTGTTTTTATCCAAAAGTCTTAAAAGTGGAGAAATCAATGACTAAGAGTTTCCAGGATGCGAAGCGCGAACAGACCAGCATTCTCGCGCCACTCGAACGAGCAGCGTTGCGCGGGTTGGCGCGACGCATGCCGCGCTGGGTCAACTCAGATCATCTTTCATTGCTTGGATTGGTAGCGATGTTTATGGCCGGAGTTTGTTACGCCGCCAGCGGACAGAATCCGTTGCTGCTCCACCTCGTCAATGTCTTCATATTTCTCAACTGGTTTGGCGACAGTCTTGATGGCACGTTGGCGCGCTACCGGGACCGGCAACGGCCTCGTTACGGTTTCTATGTGGATCACATCATCGACACTTTCGGCGCGTTGTTCTTCATATTCGGGTTGGCGCTTTCGGGTTTCATGAGCGAACGCGTGGCTGCTGCGCTGCTGATCGTTTTCCTGATGCTGGCAATCAACTCGTATTTGGCTGCTTATGCGCTGGGCGTTTTTAAAATATCGCAGTGGAAGCTGGGACCGACTGAGATGCGCCTGGTCTTAATCATCGGCAACCTTTATTTGCTCCACAGTTCGCATACGCATTTGTTTGGGCATCGCTTTCTGCTGTTCGACGTGGGCGGTGTCGTCGCCATAATTGCCATGGCCACGATGCTGGTGTTTTCGTCTATCAAAAACACGCACGCTCTTTACCAGTTAGAGCGCCTGCCGTGAGGACAGAGGTCAGAGGACAGAGGTCAGAGGTCAGATTTTTATCGCAAAGAGTTTCCAACATCAACTTCTGACTTCTGTCTCCTGACTTCTGTATTCTGTATTCTGAATTCGGAATTCTAATACATGCTCCACTGGCTAAAATTCAATGTGGTCGGCGTGCTCGGCTTTGTGTTACAGGTCGGCACGCTTTTTGTGCTCACTCATAGCTCGCACCCGATTAGTTATCTAACGGCAACGGCATTGGCAGTCGAGCTGGCAATACTCAACAACTTTTTCTGGCATCAACTGTGGACCTGGCGGGATCGGCCATCTTTGACCGTTAACGAAACACTGTGCCGCCTGGCAAAATTCAACATCACGACTGGGCTGGTCTCAATTGCCGGGAATTTGATTTTCATGAGCATTCTGGTTGGTCACTTTGGGATTGCAATCGTGCTCGCCAACTTGATCAGCGTGCTTGCGTGTTCGCTGTTGAACTTCATCCTCGCCGATCGACTTGCGTTCAAGATGGCAGCGTAAAGCAAACTGTTAGTTTGCGGTGGATCGTTAACACTTAAACCTGGAAGGCAGGCAGCGGGAAACTATCAGGACAGGATTTACCTGATTAACAAGATTTAGGAATCGGTCCCACCGGCACTTTCTTCTCTTCTTGTTAATCATGTAAATCCTGTCCATTTCTTGCTTGCTGCTTGACGCATTGACTACTGCCCAAGTACAAACCTATGAATGCCGGATTCACCAACAAGCGCCGCGCCCGCGGTTCAGACGTTCGACCTCGTGCGCCGCTTCGGGGAGTTTGCCGCAGTAGATAATCTTAATCTCACGATTCAGCGCGGCAGTTTCTTTGGCTTCCTTGGCCCCAACGGCGCGGGCAAATCCACCACAATCAAAATGCTGACAGGGTTGTTGGCCCCGACCAGTGGCAAAATTCTTGTGCTCGGGCGCGACATTGCCGTCGAGCCTTTGGAAGTGAAACGAAGAATCGGGGTGGTGCCGGAAGATCTGAATCTCTTTGAGCGTTTGACTGGCGCCGAGATGCTTTCCTTTACGGCGCGCATGTACGGCCTGCAAAAAACTGAGATTGCCGAGCGCCTGCCGGAACTTTTGGATTTGATGGAGCTGCGCAACGAACCGAAGAAGCTGATCGTCGAGTATTCGCACGGCATGAAGAAAAAACTGTCATTGGCGTGCGCGCTCATCCATCGTCCGGAAATTCTTTTTCTGGACGAGCCGTTCGAAGGCATTGACGCGATTGCCTCGCGCACACTGAAAGATTTGCTATCGCGCTTGACCGCGCGGGGCCTAACGGTTTTTCTTACTTCGCACGTACTGGAAATTGTCGAGCGGCTTTGCAGCGATATCGCAATCATCGCGCAGGGTAAACTGCTTGCCGCCGGCCCGCTCGCCGAATTGAAAAAAGGAGTTGGCTTGACTGAGGAAGGCGAGCAAAAAGGTCCGGTCTCGCTGGAAGAATATTTTGTCGAAGTAGTTGGCGGCGCACCGGCAACTAGCGAGGAAGAAGTTCTGCAATGGTTAGGGTAAATTTCTTTTTGCACAATCCCTGTACGCCGGATGAGATCCGATCATTACGTTCGAATGATACAGCCCGCCTGCTCGCAGGGTAGTAGCTGGGATCGCGTTGCAACCGCGATTTGCCCTGCCTAAGGAAACCGTCTCGCAAGGTCTGCGCCACGCCTGTTATACTTCGCTCGCATCCTCGCGACCCGAAAACTCTGAACCCCAAAGGAGTCTCGCCATGGCAAAAGATCCTGGCCTCTCGGCTGACACTTGTATATTTATGGAATCCACTTCTGGCGACGGAGGTGTGCACACCGCTAATGTGTGGTGGCTTAGTCCGGACATCATACTTACTGGTCCAGTTTCCGGAGCCGACAAAGCGGACCCGGGTCAAATCAATTCCGTCGACGTAACAATTCACCGCAAGAGCGCTGAAAGCAATTGTTTATTTCCGGGCGACGAGCAGCTTCTGGTTGAATTGTGGGTCGGTAATCCGGCGATTGCTATGACGCCCAATAACAATGCAAGTACCAGACTAATCTTGCAGACTGGTTCAATCGTTCCGCTTGAAGGTACTACAGGAACTCAGCATTTCGACTGGACTCCGCCCTCGGGACTGCCTGCGTCTGATCCACAAAGCCCGGGGCACAAATGCCTGATCGCGCGCGCCTATCCTGATAGTTTGACAGCTTCCCAAGCAAGTTTTTTCGCTCCCGAAGATCAGCATGTAGTTCAGCGGAATATTTGTGTGG
The DNA here is from genome assembly GCA_039930405.1 of bacterium. Classification (GTDB taxonomy): domain Bacteria; phylum Acidobacteriota; class Blastocatellia; order Pyrinomonadales; family Pyrinomonadaceae; genus PSRF01. Next base: position 843 of record JBDTTW010000308.1, on the reverse strand, counting down.
TGCCTTGCGGTGGGCCGGGCGCAGCGCGTAAGCCTGGGCCCTGCGGCTTTGACGTGCTTACTGCGAATGTAAACGCGAAAGAGGCTGAGCAAGTAACGATCGCCGCCACGTTGGATCTTAAACCAAACCAATTTGTACGAAGGACGGTGTTGCAGCACCTTGAGAAGCAACCGGGCTTTCGCAAACTTGCGACCCGCCCGCCTCGTAGCTTTCGCTTTGAACTGCGAGACTTTCCCAATGCAAAGATCAGCGACCATTCAACACCACGTGGATGTTTGGCGCTTTTGTCGGGGGGTCAACGCAGATTTGAGGCAAGCCTTAGCCTGGCGGCTAACCAGGTCGCAAGTCTTCACTTCGTCGCTGATTTGCACAATGCGGAATTCGGGGACGCCTTAATCTTTCACCTAACGCAAACCGGCCCCGCGAAGGAACGGCAGGGTGGATTAACGTTGGTGATGGTTGCAGGGTGAGGGAGGGTAAATACGCTCGGAGGCCTTGAAGTGATCATCGCTAGCGAGTTTTAGTTGCAGCCTAATTCCTGGAGATCAACCGAACACCGTGAACCGTCGAAGTTGGCTGAGCGAAACGTCGAGGAACTACGGCACTTCGATAATCAGCTCACGTCCGAAAGTGAAGTTCGGTCGTTTGCGGCCCTTCAAATACTTCGCAGCTGTTTGCGAGAGTGCGGTGATCAATATCGGCAACGCAATCGTCGCATCGCAGTTTACATAGGCGCTGTGCGCGCCGCGCGCGAGTTTACCGTAGACCAGGCCTTCATCGAAGGCGACTGCATTGGAACGGCCGCCGGGATGCGGCGCGTCGGTAGTGATTTGAATCGCGTAC
>JBDTTW010000307.1:0-4556 GCA_039930405.1 bacterium | reverse complement strand
TTTCTCTCTTAAGGAGCACGAACAAAGAAATGAATACGAACAAACGCCAGGAAGGCTTCTCACTGATTGAGTTGCTCATCGTCGTCGCGATTATCGGCATTATCGCCGCCATCGCCATCCCCAATCTTCTCGCTTCCAAGCGCGCGGCCAACGAAGGTTCGGCCATCGCGTCTGTCCGCACTGTCACCAGTGCCGAAGCCACCTATCAGGCCACCACTGGCGCGGGCTCATATGGCAGCCTCGCCAACCTGAACACCGCGGGCCTCGTTGACTCAGCCTTGTCGGGTAGCACCATCGCCGCCCCGAAGAGTGGCTACGCTTTTGCGGCAGCCGCAGATGCCACCACGCCCCGATCCCAGTACCTGGCAACTGCCTCGACAGCCGTGGCCAGCGGTATTGCTGCGACGGGTACCAGGAATTTCGCGTCTGATGCCACCGGCATGATTACGACCGGCGCGGCAAGCACGACTGCTTTGGCAAACAACAGTGGAAGTCCTCTCAACTAGTTCGATTGGAAACTATCCTCTCTTCACAGGGGGCGCAGAGCATTACGCTCTCGCCCCCTTTCTTATTTTCTGTTCTACTCTCTCGGATTTTCTATTGTTCTGCGGGTTCATACGAACAAAAGTCACGACTCCTGTTCCCAGTATGTTATTTTGTGCGCGTTCTCTAAGCTTCATTACTTGTCGACCATCTGCAGTTTCTTAACTCAAACTGATTAGACTGAAAGATGACGGTTGCGCCTGCACAAACTAAGCCCGCGATTACTCCGGGAGGCGCCGGAGCGTTAAGACGAATCGCCAGCATTGCGCGAAACACGTTTCGCGAGGCAGTGCGCGACCGAGTCCTCTACAACCTCGTTTTGTTTGTGCTGCTGCTCACGGGAGCGGCAGTTTTCATTGGTGAACTCTCAGACGGACAAGAGCGCAAAATAATCGTTGACCTTGGTTTGAGCGCAATGATGTTGTTTGGAGTTTTCATCGCAATCTTTGTCGGAGTCGGCCTCGTTTACAAGGAGATTGAAAGGCGAACCGTTTACGCGATTTTTGCAAAGCCGGTGGGCCGCGGTGAATTTCTTGTAGGAAAGTATCTCGGTCTTTGCCTGACCCTGCTGGTGAATGTAATCGTCATGGGGACCGGCGTGTCGCTGGCGCTTCTTTATGTAAGTCGCGGCGGGGATCCGCTGGCACTGAGCATTTGGCCGGCCATCCTGTTGATTTACGTTGAGCTAATGATTCTCACTGGCGTTGCTCTGCTCTTTTCTTGTTTCTCGTCGCCGGCTCTTTCAGCGTTGCTCACATTCTTTGTTTTTATCATTGGCCATTTCAGCGCGGACCTCAAGGGACTTGCGAACTCGATGGAAAGCACCGGCGTACGCTGGTTATTCAAATCTCTTTATTACCTTCTGCCGAATCTCTCGAATCTTGCTTTCATCACTCCGGCAGCTCACGGACAGATACCTAATGCTGCCTACGCGGGCGCCTCGATTCTCTATTCCCTGATTTACATCGCGGTAATCCTGGCGGCCGCGACGTTGATCTTTAGCCGCCGCAACTTCAAATGATGAACAAACCTTCCGGCCGTGACGGCGTTTTGCTGTCAATAGTCCTCATCGGGGTGATGAGCGTAGTCGCCCTATCACAATGGCTTGACGCGCATCGCCCCGCAAATAGCGCCGTCAAAGAGGAACAACTCTATCTAACTGGAACTACGGTGAGGCGCGTTTGTCTGGGGTTCAATGGGCTGGCTGCTGACTGGTACTGGATGCGTTCGCTGCAATACGTTGGCGGTAAACTCCTCAACGCGCATCAAGGCATCGCAATAGATAACCTATCGTCATTGAACCTCAAGTTGCTGGCGCCGCTGCTCGATGCGGCCACGACTTTGGATCCGGAATTCCTGGAGCCGTACGAATACGCAGCGATCATTCTTCCCGGCGTTAACGTCGCAGACGCTATTCGCATCATCAACAAAGGAATCGCTGCCAACCCTTCTGCCTGGCGGCTCTATCAACATCTTGGCTATATCTACTGGCAGCAAAAAAGTTTTAGCGCGGCCGCGGATGCCTATGGTCGTGGCGCTGCGATTCCCGGGGCGCCGCCCTGGATGCAAGCGATGAAAGCCAAGATGCTGGGCGAAGGCGGCAGCCCCGGCACCGCTCGCGAGATTTACGTACACATGTACCAGGAAGCTGGTGACGAACAAGTAAAGGAAATGGCGCGGCGCCATCTCATGCGTTTGGATTCAGCGGACGAGCGAGAGGGCCTGGGAAAAATCCTGGCAGCTTACCACTCACGCACAGGCCGCTGTCCTGCGTCATGGAAAGATCTTGAGCCCGTCTTTCGCGGCGTGCGCTTGCGCCTCGACGCGTCAGGAGCGCCGCTTGATCCGGCGGGTACTCCTTACCTTTTGAACAATACAAAGTGCGAAGTGGAGCTTGATCCAAAATCGGAAGTGCCTCCCAACTAAACCTGGCGGCAGAAGCAAACTGAGTTTGTTACTTAACAACCTATGAGCGTCGTTGAAATAAACAATCTGCAGAAGGACTACGAAGTCGGGTTCTGGCGCAAGAAGAAAGTTCGGGCGTTGGATGGACTTTCGCTGACCGTTAATGCAGGTGAGATATTTGGTTTCCTGGGAGCCAACGGCGCCGGCAAAACCACCACGCTGAAGCTGTTAATGAGATTGATCTTTCCTACCGGCGGCAGCGCGAAAATTCTGGGTCACGACATCAGCGACGTCTCCATGCACAGCCGCATCGGGTACCTGCCGGAAAACCCTTACTTCTACGACTACCTCAGCGCGCTCGAGTTTCTAAAGTTTTGCGGCGAGATATTCGGTCTCTCAAAGACCGAACGAACTGCGCAGGCAAAAATGCTGCTTTCGCGAGTGAGGTTGGACGAGAGCAAGTGGAATACGCAGTTGCGAAAATTCTCGAAAGGCATGTTGCAGCGCGTTGGGCTGGCCCAGGCGTTGGTCAACAATCCGGAAATAGTCTTCCTCGACGAGCCGATGAGCGGGTTGGATCCGATAGGCCGGCGTGAGGTGCGCGACCTGATTGCTGAATTGCGAGCCGAAGGCAAAACGGTTTTCATGTGCTCGCATATTCTGTCGGACATTGAAGTGCTGTGCGACCGCGTCGCCATTCTGAAAAAGGGGCGCCTGGCAAATGTCGGTTACCTTAACGAGCTGCGGCAGCAAGTGGCGGGACAAAATCTTGTAGAAATGATCGTCAGCGGCGCCGATGCAGCCACGCTGAAAACCTATTTGCCGGCCGGCAATGATTTTCAAGTAACCTCAGTTCCCGGCGGCGTGCGCGTCGAACTAAAGGAAGAAAGCGACGTTGATAGCGTGCTGGCAGCGTTGCGCAAATCTGGCGGGAAACTCTTGACAGTGCAGCCGGTGCGGCAGTCGCTGGAAGAACTTTTTGTTGATTGAAACTGGCAGCGTTGCTGCTGCGAGATAGTTAGTCGTAAGGGTTACTTGAATTTAAAAGCAGTTACTTCCATACGAATGTTCGCTCGATCGTCCGCGTCCGTCATCCCTTCCAACATTACCTGAACGGGCATCGTCTTGTTCGGCTCAAGCTCGGCTTGTCTGGAAGGAATGACTACCACCGTGCGCTGCTTCACCGGTTGTCCCTGATGGTTGATGACTGCAGCGGTTATCTCCAAACCATTTATGGTGCGGCCGGTGAAGTTGCGAACCGTCCCGTGCAAACTCATCACAATGTCGCCCAGTGCTCGCTTTGCTTCGTCTGCTTCAACTTCGTCAACGACAATCTTTGATTGAAACTCGGTGAACTGAGGCGAGCCGGCTCGAATCGCATTGTCCAAAACTGGTTCGGACGAGCCGCCACCGCTGGCGCGCATCAGGAAATAGAAGACGCCCGCGATCACTAGCGCCGCGATCACCGCCACAATGATTATTAACTTGCGACGAGAGTCGTCGTCTGGTCCTGAAATCTGTTTTTCAGCGGTAGCCATGGAAGGTGATGGATTCTAGTTGTTGGCAATCCAATTTTGCAATGCCTGGTCGCCGGCATCCGCAACCTTAGACAAACATACCCGGAAATAGTTTCCGGGATTTCGCCGAGTCTGGAATTTTCCCCAGCCCCGTCAATCGGACTCTGAGATCATGCGGCGCATTACTTCTTCGAGTTCGGAAAAGTCGATCGGCTTGGTGAGGTATGCATCGCAGCCCGCAGCGAGTGCCTCATGGTGAAAGTCGGCAGTGTCGTGGGCGGAAACAGCAACTATCGGTACATTTTTCAATCCCGGAAGATCGCGGATCCGGCGAGTGGCCGCCAGCCCATCGATAAAAGGCAGACTTAAATCCATCAGAATTATTTGGGGGTGTTCCCGCTCGGCGGCTTCAACTGCTTCCCGGCCGTTGGTAGCTTCGACAACTCTGAAGCCACTCATCTCAAGGAGCCGCCCCATCATTTGTCGGTTGTCTTCAGTGTCTTCGACCAATAAAACCGTTGCTCCATCTTCCTTGTCGTGCACCGGTGTGTACCCTTTTTCGTTGGTAAATGGCGTAGTCACATTCACAGT
>JBDTTW010000306.1:0-5959 GCA_039930405.1 bacterium | reverse complement strand
TGGAAGCTGACGATCTTTATTCGCGCGAAAAGTTAAGCGACTATTCGCACACCTTGAGTTTTTGGTGGGCATCGACGGGGCTCGACTACTTTCGTGGTTATTTGGGCCGTCTGCGCGCCACCTCGCGCGCCGACATCAGCCGTTACGTGACCACCTACATCCAGGGTAAGCCGCATATTGGATTGGCACTTGTGTCATCGGATGGGCAGCAAAAAATCAAAATTGAACCAGCAGAACTAATAGGTCAATGAGTAAAAATATTTTTCGCAATCACAACCGATTCCGATCTGGAATCATGAATTTGGAATCTGGGAACATGAATCTGGAATCTGGAATCATGAATTTGGAATTGGCAGGCGCGCAGCGTGAATCTCGCTCAATGCGCGACGTCCGACCGGCAACGTTCGCCCAACGCGCGCGCAGTGTGGGGCTGTTGCTTTCCTTGTTTCTGCTGCCGGCGCTTACGCTGTCGGTTGCCGCGCAGAAACCAACCGAACCCGCGAATGCAACCGCGCTACAAGGCGCGCAAAGCGTCGTCGCCAAACAAGCGGCTCTGGTTACAGAGTTTGACGTCAACGGACTAAAGGTTTTGGTCAAACGGCGCGAGGGCAGCTTGACGGTCGCCACCGGCCTTTTTATCCGCGGCGGTTCGCGAAACATTACCGCCAAAGACGCGGGCATCGAGGCATTGATGCTCGACGTGGCAACTGACGCCAGCGCTTCCTATCCGCGGGCGCGCATGCGCGACGAATTGGCGCGCATGGGGACGGTGTTGGGCTCCAGCGAGAACTATGATTACTCAGCGCTCTCGTTGACTTCTACCCGCGTGAATTTCGATCGCTCGTGGGATATTTTCACTGACGTCGTGCTTCACCCCGCGTTTACCAAAGACGATTTTGACTTGGAGAAGGAACGCGCGCTTTCGTCTCTGCGCGACGATTCGGACGATCCCGATACCTACCTGCAACGCTTACAAGAACGGGTCGCCTATGCCGGCCATCCTTATTTGAACCGGCCGCAGGGAACTGTCGAATCGGTTACCAGCCTGACCCTGGAAGACTTGCGCCGTTATCACCGGCAGACGATGGAAACATCGCGACTGCTCCTCGTGATTGTGGGCGACCTGGACCCAGCTCAACTCAAGCAACGCATTGCCGCGACGCTGGGGAAACTCCCACGTGGGACTTACAAGGATCAGGCCACGCCGGTACTTTCTTTTCCAGCCTCGACAGTGGAAATAACGGATCGAACTTTGCCGACGAATTATGTACAAGGTATTTTTAGCGCGCCAACCCTGACCTCTGCGGATATTTATCCGATGATGGTGGGTTCTTCGATTCTGCGGGATCGCGTGTTTCAGGAGGTGCGAGTCAAACGGAATCTTTCTTATGCTCCCAACGCGTTTCTGGGGAGTCAGGGTGCAAACGTTGGCGGCATTTATGTAACTGCTGTTGATGCGAACCAAGCCGTGGGCGTGATGCTGGATGAAATCCGTCGTTTGCAATCGCAGCCGATCGATAACGACGACATCAACGGCGTCATCTCGCAATACCTGACGACGTACTACATGGAACAGGAAACGAATGCCGCGCAGGCTGCCAACCTGGCTGAATATGAATTGATAGGCGGTGGCTGGCGCAATTCGTTTGAGCTTATCTCGCGGCTGCATGCGGTAACGCCCGCTGACGTTCAGCGGGTCGCGCAAAAGTACATGCACAACCTGCGCTTTGTCGTACTGGGCAATCCCAAGAGCGTGGATACGAAGATCTTTATGGGACAGATGGAAAAAGGGTAAAGCAGTAAACGGCAAACAGTAGACAGCAAACAGCAAACAGCAAACAGCAAGGGGCGCCGCGGGATCAACGGATCAAGCGGCGCCCCTTGCTGTTTGCTGTCTACTGTTTGCTGTTTACTGCTCCAGCCGCGTCTCACTCACCAGCTTCTCATAAAGTTTTCCATCAAGCTGTCGCAGTATCTTTGCTTCATTCAGCGCCAGCCGCTGGTTGCCACTTTCAAAATACGCGACGGCAAGGTTGTAATGAGCATCAGCAAAAGCCGGTTGCAAGTTGATCGCGCGCAAGTAAGAAGCAATCGCCTGGGACATGCGACCAGCATAGTAATAGGCGTCGCCCAGCTTATTATGGATTTCTTCAGACTCGGGCTTTAACTCGAGCGCATGCTGGTAGGCGCGAATGGCGTCCGCATTTTTCCCTTGCTTGACCTTGCAATAACCAACCTGCACCCAGGCATCGGCCCGGCGTGGGTTGCGGTTGGCTGCTGTCTCGAAATAGCCAAGCGCGTTGTCGTAGTTGCCCAGCCACAGCGAATCGAGGCCCGTGCGATATGAGGAATCGGCGATGTCGCCATTGCGGTCGCGCTGCGGCAGCGCGGACAGGGAACGTACCTCGCCCGGCTTTAGTTCTGCGAGTCGCGCTGCGCCGATGGCGAGGTTTATGTTTTGACCATTCGTCACCTTTACCGTCACTACGCCGACGACCTGGCCTTTAAGATTAAATACCGGACTGCCACTGTTGCCGTGCGAAATCGGCGCCGTGATTTGAATGATCTTGCCGACGTTTGGAACTTCGCGCACGGCCGAAACGATGCCGTTAGTAACCGAGCCTTCCAGTTTCAACGGATTGCCGATCACGAAAATTGATTCGCCTTCATCCGGCAAGACGTTGGCAATCTCGCTGGCGCGCGGCCGCTCGCGGGGCATGTCGACGCTGAGCAACGCCAGGTCGCCTTCTTCATCAACAGCCAGCGTACCGTTAACGGCAAACACTTTGCCTTTGCCGTCAAGCGTTTTTACTTCACATCGTTTCGCGCCGCGAATGACGTGTAAGTTGGTGACCACCTCGCCTGGTCGCAGAAAAAACCCGCTGCCGGTCATAATCGGTTCGCCGTCCGTATCGTAGGTTGCGATCGCAACCACGGCGGGCTTAACGCGTTTGACCAGATCGGGAAGGCTTTCCTGCGCGTAGGTTTGCTGGAAGGAGAAAAGACTTACAGCTAGCAGCAGCAACTGGGGGAAGATGCGTTTCATAGCTTTCAGTTGTAACGAAACTAATTAACTGCGGTTGATAACGTGCTGAAACCAGGTTGGCTCAGCGTTAACTGCGGACGAGGTCTGGGAGCTCGACGGGGACGGGGTGACGGACACCCAGCCCGTAAGGCGCATATTAGCTCAATGGCCGGATGGGAACAACAAAAATTCCCAACGTTGTGGCCGTCAGTTGGGTTGTCATATCGCCGGTGCGGTTGTAACGACCAAAAAATAAGGCCGCCATTGCTGACGACCTTAACCGGAGTTTTCTCCGCAGTTGTTGCTAGTGCTTAGCGAATGATTTCAATTACGCCAAGTCGCGGACCTGCGGGCATCAACACTGTTCTCTTCAGAATGCCCAGGTCTTCCATCGTTACCAGCAAACCAAAATCAGGCAGCATCGTCGTCGCCTTGATTTCAGCCTCGTTGCGGTTTTTCCGGTTAACGATTTGGCCCAGCCGCTGAAACTGATTGTCGGGCGAAACTGCCCACAGGATGTAAGCCTGTCCGACCGGAACCTCTTTCAGCTCGTGGAAGCGCATCTTCACTTCGGTGGCTTTGCCGTGATGCGGCTCGATGAATACATTCGCGCGCGCACCGGACATTAAGCCGGTGAAGTTAACTTTGATTTTAGTGTCGTCGCCGCGTTTGTAAGCGGGAATGTTCAGCATGGGTACCGTGTAAGTGCTTGCTTCGGTAGTCGCCACCGCCGTGGCGCCAACGTTCTCGCCCATCGGTACGACAGTGTGTGGAATTACGGCAAAGCCTTCGGGCGCTGCGCTACGGAAAAACACCCGAGTGTTGGGATCGTAGGTGGTCAACCTGGCTTCGGGCGAAGCAACCAACATAAACCGATTCAAGGGAGTGGTTGTTTCGAATGTGCCCAGCCCGTTGGTCACAACAATTGGACCAAGTGATGTAACTACGCCGGCGGGATCGACGGCATAAAGATTTAGGCCGCTGACATCATTTGGCAATCCCGTCAAATTCAATTTAATCCTGGTGCCATTGTCGTCGCGCAAAATTGTGGCTACACCCTTGGCGCCGGTGATTGTCACTGGATTCAGGTTGACGATAGTTTCCCGGCCAACCGGATACTCGATAACTGTGTATGTGCCATCGGCGTTCTGGGTGGTTTGGGTAACGGTGGTTGGAGTTGTGACAGTGGTTGTCGTTGTGGTTCCGGTTTGTGCTGCGGCCAACCCGGCCGTCGAAATCAGCAGCGCCGCCGCCGCTAGAAGAGAAATGCGTTTACTCATAAATTCATCTTGCTCCTTTGTTAGTTTGTAACTCAATCGCGACTGAGCTTGCGTGGGGGAAGAATCTCGTTTTCCCATTAAAGCTCGCAAGCCTTATGCCCCCCGACCGCAGCATACAAAGCCCTGTTTTATTGGACTTTGTTGCGAAAAATTGCGGCAACGGCGATGCACAACGATACACTTGTGTACCGCATCTTTTCGGTCTTCCGTTCATAGGAATTGCGGAAATAAAAGTAAGGCCGCCATTGCTGACGGCCTTTGGGTTGACTCCCCTTAATGATGGACTTGGCTACGGGATTAATTGAATTACGCCAAGTCGCTGGCCTGCCGGAATAATCACGGTCTTCACTGCCGCGAGGTCTTCCATTGTTACGAGCAAACCAAAATCAGGCAACGTTGTGTTGGCCTTAATCTCGGCCTCGTTGCGATCCTTCATATTTACGATCTGTCCCAGCTTGAAAAACTGGCCCTCAGGCGAAACTGCCCAGAGGATGTAGGCCTGTCCCTTGGGAGCTTCGTTCAGCTCGTGGAAGACCATCTTGACTTCCGTTTTTTTACCGTTCTTGTTCGGCTCAATGAAAATATTCGCGCGCGCACCCGACATGGCGCCGGTGAAGTCCACTTTCAGTTTTGTGTCATCTCCCTTTTTATAAGCCGGGATGTTTAGCATCGGCACTGTCGAGGTAGTTCCAGTCGTCGTCGTCGCGGCTACCGTTTCTCCAACCGGCGACGTGATGTCGGCGTTCTGAACTGTTTTGGTAACAGCCGTCGTAGTGACTGTCGTTGGGGCAGTAACTGTCGCTGGGATTTTAGTAACTGTCGTTGGGGTTGTCGTAACTGCCGTTGTAGTAACTGTCGTTGGGGCAGTGACTGTTGCTGGGATAGTAACTGTCGCTGGGGTTGTAGTGATTGCCGTTGGGACAGTAACTATGGCTGGGGTAGTAACTGTCGTTGGGACGGTAACTGTGGTTGGGACAGTAACTGTGGCTGGGGTAGTAACTGTCGTTGGGACGGTAACTGTCGCTGGGACGGTCACTGTCGCTGGAGTTGTAACGGCAGTTACGGCGGTCGTGTGCGGAATTACCGCGAAGCCTTCAGGCACCGCGCTGCGAAAATAGATCTTTGCGTTCGGATCATAGGCCATCAGGTTTTCGTCTGGCGCCGCGATCAGCATGAACTTGCTAAGCGGAGTGGTGGCGGTGAATTTTCCGGCCCCATTGGCGAGGGTCACTGGCCCCAGCAATGTAACCACTCCCGCATCGTCCACTGCATAGACATTGATTGCGGAAACGTCGGCGGGAACATCCGTCACATTCAGGATCACCTTTGTGCCGGTGTCATCGCGTAGGATCGTTCCGACAGCTTTCGACTTGGTTAGAGAGACTGGAGTAAATGTGAGCTGCACTTCCTTGCCCACCGGATACTCGATTATGGTGTAGCTGCCGTCAGGGTTTTGAACTGTCTTGGTAACTTTGGTTGGAGTTTGTGTGACTGTAGTCGTTGTCGTTTGCGCTGCCACGAATACGGCTGATGAAATAATCAGCAGCACGGCTGCCAGCAGAGAACTGCTTTTACTCATAACTTAACTTGCTCCTTCTATTTGTACTTAATCGCGATTAAGTTTGGGGCGGGGGTAGTTTCCGGCTAATACTCA
>JBDTTW010000305.1:0-7696 GCA_039930405.1 bacterium | reverse complement strand
GGGCGGCTACACGCGCATTCTGAAACTTGGACAACGCGTCGGTGATAACGCGGAGTTGGCCATCATCGAATTGGTCGACAATCCGAACGAGCTCGAAGCGCTTGCCTCTGCCAAAAAGCGAAAGACAGCTACAGGCAAAAAGAAGAAGCCGGCCGGCAAAGGTAAAACCCGAACCGACGATACAACCGACAGCGCAGCGAGCAGCTCGACGGATGAAGAGAGCTGAAGTTAGTAGGCCCAATTTTTAGAAATCGGCCGGCCATGACCGCCCCAATCGATCACGGTATTGCACGCAAGCCCGAGACTTTTGGGGCTTAACACTTTGCTAAGCGCAACGCTACAGGACTTATCAGCCAGCAACAGATGAGCGATCCACAAGCAAAATTAGCGGAAAACGAAAGCCTGACCGAAGCGGAAGCTGTGGTTGAACCGACGCCTGGACGCCGCCGTCGCCGGCGCGCCTCAGCGAATGAACTGTCAGTGAACCTGGACGAGCTGCGCGAATTAATCCAGTTAATCCGCGAGAACGACTTCACTGAGTTCGAACTCGAACGCGAAGGCTATCGAGTTCGTTTTCGCCGCGGGTTGGAAGCAGCGCCCGAAGCCGGCTCCAGCGATGCCACTGTTTCAACACAGACGACAACCTTAAGTACTACCACCGGCGCCGCAGCGCACGGGTCGACTCCGGCGCCTGCTCATCCGGGAGCAAAAGCGCAAACGGCTGCGTCCGAAGACCAGGACCTTTACATCATTCCTTCTCCGATCGTAGGTACGTTCTATCGCTCGCCTTCGCCCACTGCGGATTTGTTCGTGAAAATCGGCAGCCAGGTTGAGCCGGACACTGTCGTCTGCATTATCGAAGCGATGAAGCTGATGAACGAGATTCAGGCGGAAGCGACCGGGGAAGTTGCAAAGATCTATGTCGAGAACGGACAGCCCGTCGAATACGGTCAGCCGTTGTTTGGAATTAAGAAGTAAGTCCAAATACCCAAAGTCCAGGGTCCAATGTCCGTCCGGACAAGAAGACCTTGGACTTTGGACTTTTGACTTTGGACTTTGGATAAAACGTGCAACCAGAAGTCAGAAAATTCAAAAAGGTTTTAATCGCCAATCGTGGCGAGATCGCCTGCCGCATTATCTGGACTTGTAAAGAGATGGGCATACGCACCGTCGCCGTTCATAGCGACGTTGATCGCGACTCGCTTCATGTGCGGTTTGCCGACGAAGCGGCCTGCATTGGTCCAGCCCCCTCCGCTCAGAGCTATCTAAACATCCCGGCCATTATCAGCGCGGCAGAAATTTTTAATGTCGATGCGATACATCCCGGCTATGGTTTTCTTGCTGAATCGTCGTACTTCGCGGAAATCTGCGCGGCCTGCAATATCAAGTTCATTGGACCACCAGCCAATATCATTGCGTTGATGGGCGACAAGGTGGAAGCACGCCGTGCCATGGCGGCAGCGGGTTTGCCCATTCTTCCCGGCAGTCCCGAACCAATAACGTCGGAAGCCGAGGGTTTAAAGCTGGCCCGTGAGATCGGTTTTCCCGTCATCGTGAAAGCCTCGGCGGGCGGTGGCGGCAGAGGGATGCGCATCGTCCACGCGGCGGACGAACTTGGGAAAGCTCTCGAAGCAGCATCAAATGAGGCGGCAGCGGCGTTCAAAGATGGCACGGTTTACATCGAACGTTACGTTCAGGACCCGCGCCATATCGAGATTCAGATTTTGGCTGACGAGTATGGCGACTGCATCCACCTGGGCGAGCGAGAGTGCTCCATTCAGCGCCGCCACCAGAAACTCCTGGAAGAGGCGCCTTCTCCCGTACTTTCGCCGGCACTGCGCAATGAGATGGGTGACGCTGCAGTTGCCGCGTGTAAGAAGCTTGGTTACGCAAGTGCCGGCACGGTGGAGTTTTTGCTTGATCGCGACAACAAGTTTTATTTCATGGAAATGAACACGCGTATTCAGGTTGAGCATGCGGTCACGGAAATGGTTACGCTTGCTGACATCGTGCGCAATCAAATCAGAATTGCGGAAGGCGAACGACTGGGATATACGCAAGCTGATCTGATGATTGTGGGCCACGCAATTGAATGCCGCATTAATGCCGAGAATCCGGAAACCTTTGCGCCCTCGCCGGGTGTCATTACCGCGTTCAATCTTCCCGGCGGGCCGGGCGTGCGGGTTGATACTTACGTCTACTCGGGCTATCGCGTGCCGCCGTTCTACGATTCGATGATCGCTAAAGTGATTACGCACGCGCGCACTCGGGATCTGGCGATCGCGCGCATGAAGCGGGCCCTGGAAGCGATGGTAATCGAAGGGATCAAAACAACCATCCCGCTTCATCTAAAAATCATGGACGATCCCAAATTTCGCGCGGGCGAGATCTCGACCAGTTTCATGGAATACTTTTTGGCTCAAAACGCCAGCAAAGCGGCCAAAAATTAAGGCTGAGACGGGGACTAAAAAATGGGCGTAGCTGCGTTTGCCGTTTCCGGCTCAGATGCCTATAATAATCGACTTTTCTATGGCGAATTTTCTCGTCTGAGGGGATAGACAAATGTCATACGCGGTTATCAAAACAGGTGGCAAACAGTTTGTAGTGACCAAGGGCCGCAACGTGCGTGTGCCTACGATCGACGCCGAAGTGGGCAAGTCGGTCGAACTGGACGCGATGTTGTCAGCCAGCGATGGCGAAAAGAGCGAGCCCAAGGTCGGCTCCGCCAAGGTTTCGGCGACAGTCATGGATCACGGTCGTGACACCAAGATCATAGTTTTCAAAAAGAAACGTCGCAAACAATACAAACGGAAACAGGGCCACCGTCAGGGCTATACAACGATTACGATCGATTCGATAGGATAGGGGGATTGCCGATTGCCAAATGCCAATTGCCGATTGAAGAAAACAATCGGAAATCGGCAATCGCAAATCGGAAATGACTTATGGCACATAAAAAGGGAGTTGGATCATCTCGCAACGGCCGCGACTCTAATTCGCAACGGCTGGGCCTGAAGAAGTTTGGTGGCGAAGCCGTTTTGGGCGGCAACATTCTGGCGCGGCAGCGCGGCACCAAATGGAAGCCCGGCAAAAATGTCGGACGCGGCAAGGACGATACTTTGTTTGCGCTGGTTGATGGCGTGGTGAAGTTTGAAGAAAAAGGACGCAGCGGCAAGTTCATCAGCGTCTATCCGTTGGAACAGGCGTCTTCTGCCTAGCACTTGGAATTGAGCGAGCTATCATGCGACGCCTGAGCCAAGTCGAAAAGAACTTAGGCCGGCGTCGCATTCGTTTTTAGATGTTTATTGATCGCGCGAAGATTCGAGTAAAGGCTGGTGGAGGCGGCAATGGCGTCACGGCTTTTCGGCGGGAAAAATTCGTTCCGCGTGGTGGTCCATCGGGCGGTGACGGCGGGCGCGGTGGCGATGTTTGGATAGTTGCAGATTCATCGCTCAACACTCTGCTTCATCTGCGCTACAACCCCGAACACCTGGCGCCGCGTGGCCGTCATGGCGAAGGTTCAAATTGTTCGGGCCGCGAGGGAGAAAATTTAACAGTTCGCGTGCCGGTGGGCACGCAGATCTTTGACAGCGAGACGAACGAACTCCTGCACGATCTGGCCGAGGATCAGTCGCGTTGGCTGGCGGCGCGCGGCGGTCGCGGTGGCTTTGGCAACTCGCACTTCGCTACTTCCACAAATCGCGCGCCTCGTTACCATCAAAGTGGCAGCGAAGGTGAAGAGCGAGTACTGCAGCTTGAGCTCAAATTACTCGCCGATGTTGGTCTGGTCGGGTTTCCCAACGCGGGAAAGTCAACTTTGATCTCAACGATTTCCGCGGCCCGCCCGAAAATAGCCGATTATCCGTTCACAACTCTCGAGCCGAATTTGGGTGTGGTTGATCTGGGCGACTATCGCACGTTCGTCGTGGCCGACATTCCGGGCCTGATTGAAGGCGCGCACAGCGGCGCCGGTTTGGGCGATCAGTTTCTGCGTCACGTCGAGCGCACCAAGTTGCTGCTTCACCTGGTCGATGTCTCGTCGCTTTCCGGCCGCGAAACGGTGAGCGACTACCTGACCGTCAACCATGAACTGCGCTCTTACAATCCGGCGCTGGCCGAGCGACCGCAGATTGTGGTGGCCACAAAAATTGACGCGCTTGAAGATAATGAACGACTCGAAAGCCTGGAGCAGCAAGCCAAGGCAGATGGTCGAATGTTTCTGGCGATTTCGGCCGTGGCGAATAAGGGGACCCGCGAATTGATCTTTGCCGTGGCTGCGAAGCTCGATGAGATAAACGAGGCGCAGCAGCGAGCTGATACGATTGAATTGAGCTTGTAGGAATGGACCAGCGAAAACGTATTGCGATTTACGGTGGCACGTTTGATCCGGTTCATTCAGGACACCTGGAAATCGGCCGCAGAGTTTCGCAGTTCTTTGCCATCGACGAGTTTTTATTTATGCCGGCGCGGCTGGCGCCGCACAAGGTAGGCCAGGAAGCGGCTTCGGCCTTGGACCGTTATGCAATGCTGGCACTCGCGACGCAGGACGAACCGCGATTGTCTGTTTCGCGCTTTGAACTTGATGGGCCAGGCCAGCAGTACACGGTTGATACGCTCGCTCACTTTCGCCTGAGCTGCGGCGAACTGGCCGAATTGTTCTTTGTGATGGGCGCGGACTCCTGGGCCGAAATAACAACCTGGAGGGACTGGCAGCGCCTGATGACGCTGGCGAACCTGATTGTTGTTACGCGACCGGGTCATCAGACTTTCGTTGAAGATTTTGCCGGAGCAACGAATCAGATCGTTGACTTGCGTGGCGCGAACAACCCGGCGACAGCCGACACGGTTGCGAACGAAGCGCCGCAGATATTTGTTACTGACGCCGTGATGATGGACGTTTCTGCGACCGCGGTAAGACGCGCGGCGCGCGCTGAAGATGAAGCGGAATTAAAGCGGCTGGTGCCCCCACCGGTCGCAGAATACATAAGAAAGTACGGGATATATAGAAATTCGCATGAAGCATAATTCAACTGCCAAGGAGCAATCGCTACACCCGGAGCCAATCGCACGCGCCGAAGTTGCGAACCTGGACACGGACGAACTCGACGAGCGGATAATGACGACGCTGCACGCAGCGGCTGAAAAGAAGGCAATCGAGACTGTGGTTCTTGACCTGCGCGAGATCGCCAGTTTCACCGATTACTTTGTGATTACCAGCGGCGCAAATGAACGGCAAGTCCAGGCCATCTCCGATGAAATCTTTGAGACGATGAAAAAGGCCGGCACGCCGGCATTGCGTGTCGAAGGCTATAAAACCGCCGAATGGATCCTGCTCGACTTTGGCGACTTTGTTTTTCACGTGTTTGATGAAAAGGCACGGAAGTTTTACGACCTGGAAAGGTTGTGGCGCGAGTCTAAGCGCGTCGAATTGCCGGCAGACTTAACCGGCGACAGAAGCAGTTCGGCAAGCAGTTCTTTGAGAAGCGAATCGTGATCGAGATTGTTGCCCGCTCCGGACCGATGCGCGAGGCGATTCGTCTCGCCGATCGAGTTGCGGCGACGAACGCAAACGTGCTGGTGACGGGTGAGTCGGGTGCGGGCAAAGATGCGCTGGCGCTTTACATCCACTCGAAGTCAGCGCGCGCGCAGCAATCGTTTGTGAAGATCGATTGTGCCACGTTGCCCAGCGGCTTGCTCGAAGCCGAGCTCTTTGGCTACGAGCGAGGCGCGTTCACCGGAGCCAACGAGGCGAAACCGGGACGATTGGAGGCGGCGCATCGCGGGACCGTGGTGCTGGATGAGATTGCTTATCTTTCGACTGATTCCCAGGCAAAGCTGTTGCGCGTAATTGAGACAAAAGAGTTCGAGCGGCTGGGCGGCAGAAAAAAGATCGTCGTCGACGCGCGGCTGATTGCGCTGACAAACGTTGACTTGAGCGATGCTGTCAATCGCCAGAGCTTTCGCGAGGACCTGTATTACCGGCTCAACGTCATGCACATCGTGGTGCCGCCGCTGCGTGAACGCCCGGAAGACTTGTCCGACCTGGCCCGCTCGTTTGTTAAGAGTTATGCAGCCAAGCATGGGCGTGAGACGACCGGGATTTCAAAAGAGGCGCTCGCCTTGTTGGCCGCATATGAGTTTCCCGGAAACGTCAGAGAGCTGGCGAACACTATTGAGCGGGCGGTGATTATTTCAGGCGGCAAGCACCTCGATGTCGCAGATTTGCCGGAACCGTTACGTGCTGCTGTTGGCGTTGAGCGAAGACGAAAGCAACCGCAAACGCTGGCCGAGGTTGAAGCCGATTACGTCCAGGAAATACTCAAGACCGCCAAGGGAAACAAAACCGAGGCCGCGAGGATTTTAGGCATTAGCCGGAAGAACCTTTACGAAAAGCTGGCGCGGCCTTGCCCTAAAAGTCTGAAAGAAACTTAACACCGAAGGTGTTGGCTAACTTTAGCCCAGGGTTTCTTACCCTGGGTCAATCAGCCAGCATTGAACTCTTAACTCTGAAAGAGTTCCCTCCGGTTGCTTAACTCTTTCAGAGTAAAGAGGATCTTAACCGGCTTGTTCTCCCAGGGTAGGAAACCCTGGGCTGAAGTTAGCGAACTCCTTCGGAGTTGATCCAATTCCGATTCTTGAGAACTGGGTACCCGAGGACTTTTGAGGCAAAGCAAGCTGGCGCGAGCAGAAAGGATGAAGGCTGAAGGCTGAAGGCTGAAGGAAACTCAAAACGGTTCTTTTTCATCCTTCATCCTCTGGCTTCATCCTTGGCTTATGCGGCTGCGTATTGTTTGGACTGGCAAAACGCGAGAAGCTCATCTGCGAGCGCTCATTGATCACTATCTTCAGCGGTTGTCGCATTTTGCGAAATGCGAAATATCAGAGTTTCGCGAAACTGTCGCGCCGGGCAAAGTGGGCATCGCTAAGGATTCGCAGCGCATCTCAGACGGGCTGCGCGAAGGGGCAATAAACGTCTTGCTTGATCCGGAAGGCGACGAATGGACGTCGGCCCAACTGGCAAAGCAGATCGAGCAGTGGCAGAACAGCGGCGCAAAGGAAGTGACTTTTATCGTCGGCGGGCCGCAGGGAGTTTCTGAAAAACTTGCAGCCCGGGCCAACAAGCGTTGGTGCCTTTCGCGCTTGACGCTGACGCATGAAATGGCACGCGTGGTGCTGCTGGAACAGTTATATCGGGCGTTCACAATTATTCACGGCCTGCCCTATCAAAAGTGATTGGAGTTGTGCCGAGGTTACGTGCGGAATTATCAAGGCGGAGGAAACCAATAAATAATGGATAAGAGACGCGTAAAAGTTTTTCGCGACAAGTTGACTGAGCGCCGGGTGAGCCTGGTGGGCCAGGTACAACAGGCGGAGCGGTACAGCCGCGAACGGGACGCCGAGGCGACCCAGGATCCAGCGGACATGGCCGCGAATGCCTACACCAAAGAATTGCTGGTTTCGATGTCCGACAACGATCGCCAATTGTTGAACTTGATCGATGAAGCGCTGGAACGCATGGACGACAGCGGCTATGGCAAGTGCGTTCGTTGCGGACAAGCGCTGCCGGACAAACGATTGGATGCGGTGCCCTGGGCGCGCCACTGTGTTGCCTGCCAGGAGCTGCACGAACGAGGTTTGTTGATCGAAGACGAAGAATAGTTTGCGGCAATCGTTAATGACATAATGACGGCCTCGC
>JBDTTW010000304.1:0-7431 GCA_039930405.1 bacterium | reverse complement strand
CAGAAACGTCAGACCTAGCAGGATCGTTAAAGCCAAACATACAACCTGATTGCGGCGCTTCCCGGTTTGCGCGCTGTAAACCGCCAGCGCCATCGTAAAGCTGCTGAAGATCAGCACGGCCGTGTTGATAGCGCCCAATGGCAGTGACAGGTGATTACTGGCGGAAGCGAAAGCCGCCGGATACTTGGTGCGATAGAGCGTGTAGGCAAAGAACATCCCACCGAAAAACATTATCTCGGTGACCAGGAAAACCCACATCCCCAGCGAGGCCGCCTCGCGCTGTTGCTCGAGGTTCTCAAAATGATGTTGCAACGCCGGGTGGCTTGCTTCGTGTTCAACTGCTGACATGATTTAGGTCTTTGGTCTTCGGTCGCTTTTGGATCTTTGTACTCTGTTCTTTGTACTTGTCTTAGAGTCCCTGTTAGTGTTGGCTGTTGGCCGTTTGCTATTCTTCACTTTTCACTCTTCACTTTTCACTGACATCTGCGATTTCCAAACCTTCATCTTTAAACTTTCCTATCACCTGCGTCTCCTCAGGCGGCGCAAACTCGTACGCTTCCCAGGTAACCACCGGCGTCACCAGAAAATTCTCTGTTGGTGGCGGCGAAGCGGTGCGCCATTCCAACCCGGGCAAGTGCCAGGGGTTTGCTTCCGCGTGTTTGCCATAACGCATGGACCACACCAGATAAATCGCCGGTATCAAAAGACCAAACCCCAGAATCGACGCGCCTGCCGTCGACAACACGTTGAATACCTGAAACTCGGGCGGATAAGCGTGATAGCGTCGCGGCATACCGAGGTAACCGGCAATAAACTGCGGCAGGAACGTCAGGTTGAACCCAACGTAAATCACCAGCGCCGCAAATCTGCCCCAGCCTTCCGGATACATGCGTCCGCTGATCTTGGGCCACCAGTAATGCAAGCCGCCGAGATAACCAAACAACGCGCCGCCGACCATGATGTAATGGAAGTGGGCCACGATGAAATAGGTATCACTAACATGAACATCGATCGCCAGCGACGCCAGAAACAATCCGGTCATGCCGCCGATGGTGAACAGTCCGATGAAACCGAGCGCGTAAAGCATCGGCGTGTCGTACGAGATCGAACCCTTGTAAAGGGTCGCGGTCCAGTTGAACACTTTGATCGCTGAAGGTATCGCGACTGCAAAACTCAAGAACGAAAAGATCATTCCCGCATAAACCGACTGGCTGGCAACAAACAAGTGATGCCCCCAAACCAGAAATCCAAAGACGGCGATTGCCAGGCTCGAGAACGCCACAAACTTGTAGCCAAAAACATTCTTGCGCGAAAAGTTGGCGATCAATTCACTGACCACACCCATGCTGGGCAGCACCATGATGTAAACCGCCGGGTGCGAATAAAACCAGAACAAATGTTGGAAAAGCACCGGGTCGCCACCAGCGGCCGGATCGAAAATTCCCACATGGGCCAGCCGTTCGAAAGCCAGCAGCAAAATCGTGATCGCCACTACCGGCGTTCCCAAAACCATCACCAGCGAGGTTGCGTAGTGGGCCCAGATAAACAGCGGCAGCCGGAACCAGGTCATGCCCGGCGCGCGCATGGTGTGGATGGTGACGATGAAGTTCAGTCCAGTAAGAATCGATGAAAAGCCGCTGACAAAAATTCCCAGACCGGCAGCAATCACGTAGGAGTTTGAAAACGTAGTGCTGTAAGGCGCGTAAAACGTCCAGCCGGTATCGACGCCGCCGGCGAGCAGTGCATAAATCGTGATAAAGCCGCCGAGCAGATAAATGTACCAACTAAGCAAATTGATGCGCGGAAACGCCAGGTCCTTGGCGCCAATCATCATCGGCACCAAAAAGTTGCCCAGCGTTGCCGGGATTGACGGAATCAAAAAGAAAAAGATCATGATGATTCCGTGCTGCGTAAAGACTTTGTTGTAGGTTGCGGACGAGAGCAAATCGCCTTGCGGCGTCAACAGCTCAAGCCGGATGAACATCGCGTATAGCCCGCCAAGGAAAAAGAAAAACGAGATCGAACCGAGATACAAAAGCGCAATTCGTTTATGGTCCTTCGTCAGTAGCCAGGACTTCAGGCCATACTCGGCGTTGATGTAGTTGACCTTCGCCGCGTTGGGTAATTGAAATGTTTCGATCGCTTTCATAATTGATGGAATCACTAGCTACCGACGATTTAGCGCCGCCGTTGGCGCTGACGCTGGCGTCGGCGCTGCCTTTGGACTCGGCGCGGTCGCCGCCGGCGCTCCCGTTACTTGTAACGACTTAATAAACGACATCAATTGAATCAATTGTTCGGGTGTCACTTGTCCCTGAAACGTCGGCATGATTGGACCAAAGCCAGCGACAATCTTCGCCTGCGGATTCTCGATCGACTCGCGCACATACGACTCATCCGCCGTCAGCGATTGTCCATTGGTCAGGTCTACTTTGCGACCGAACAGTCCAACCAAACCCGGTCCGCGTCCACCTTCGCCATTCGCGCCATGACAGCTGACACAGCCAAGCGATTGGTAAAGTTGTTGCCCAGCCACGGCCGGCGATTGTTGTCCCGCATTGCCGCTCAGCCAGTTATCAAACTCCGAAGGCTGCATCACAATCACCGAACCAATCATGCCCGAGTGGTTCATGCCGCAATATTCCGCGCAGAACAGATGATACGTTCCGGGCTTGGTCGCTTCGAACCATTGCGTAGTGTACTTGCCCGGCAAGACGTCGGCCTTAATGCGAAACGCGGGAATGTAAAAATCATGAATCGTGTCTTCGGCCGTCATGATCAATTTGACCTTGCGGCCCACCGGCACATGTAATTCATTTATCTCGCGCTGGCCGGTCGAGTGCTGGATCTTCCACATCCACTGCTTGCCGACGACGTAAATTTCGTTGGCATTCTTTGGCGGGCGCGAATTCTCGAAATAGATTTGCGCACCCCAGGCAAACATGCTCATCGCGATGATGAACGGAATAACCGACCACATCGTCTCGAGTTTATGTGAACCCGCAATCGGCTGCGGAATTTCAAACGGACTACGACGGCGATACTTAATAACGAAAAAGATAATGGTGCCCGAAATAAGCACCGTAAAAAACAGGGTCACGCCGGAAAGATAGAAGTAGAGCGCATCCACCTTGCTGGAAACAGTGGAAGCGCTTTCCGGAATAAATGGAATCCAGGAAGTCTGCATAAATGTCTTCGTCAAGTGCCTGCGGTTCGGTCCGTTCTGGTTTCACTTTTCTCTGTGCGTCCTTTGTGTCATCTGTGTCTCCGTGGTGGAAAGTATTAAGGAACCCACCACGGAGGCACAAAGAACACTAAGGACGCACAGAGACTTCAAATCGAGGCCACTCTGGCCACAATCCAATCTTTGAATCGAAACTGCTTGAGCTACTCCAGAGCTAGAGTCCAGCTTGCCGGGCGCGCCACGCTACCCGTGCGCGAGTGCGACGGCGCAAGGCGAACAACAATATCGCCAGCGCAATCAAAGTAACGACACCACCCACGCGCATCAGGTTCATCACAGCAGCCCCATATTTCCCGGTCGCCGGATCGTAGTGATAACAATAGAGCAGCA
Organism: bacterium; assembly: GCA_039930405.1. Taxonomy (GTDB): domain Bacteria; phylum Acidobacteriota; class Blastocatellia; order Pyrinomonadales; family Pyrinomonadaceae; genus PSRF01. Next base: position 3,857 of record JBDTTW010000304.1, on the reverse strand, counting down.
ACTGGTCTACCGGCGATCCAATCTTGTTTGCCGCGGCTTCGATCAACCCCAGACGAAGGTCACGTGGCGCATATTCAATTCCATAGAAGTAGCGCGCAAGTTTGCCTCCGGGCGTGGCCACGTAAATCGCGCTCGCATGCGCAAACTGGTTCGTCGCGTCGTCCCAGTGATAACGAAAACCGACTGCATTGGTAATGCTGGCGATGCTGGCTTCGTCCGCAGTCAAAAAGTGCCAGCCGGCGGCAGCGGAAGCGCGTTTATCTTCAGGCAAATAGTCAACATAAGTCTTCTTCTTCGCGGCAGCGAGCTGCGGCGTCTCGCGCGGATCGAAACTGACCGTTACGACTTCGAATTCTTTGCCCGGCGCAAACGACATGACGCGAAAAGCCGTAACCATGCCGTTAAGCATTTGATTACAAAGCATCGGGCACTGGTAATAAACGAGGGCGAGCACTACCGGCTTCTTGCCAAAATAATCGCCCAGTTTCACGCTTTCGCCGTTCTCATTTTTCAAAACCAGATCGAGCGGCAGTTGTTCGTTCAATTTCTGATCGATGCCCACGCCGGTTAAAGCTTTGGGCAAACCGACGGGCGCCCGCGGCTGATAGGGCCGCGCGCTGTAGAGCGGCGAATTGCCCTGGTTGCCGGTGAACTGCGCGGAAGCAGTCGGTACCAGCAGGAGGCAGGAGCAGGAAAAGAAAATTCCCAGCACGGCCGTTGCAACGGCGCAACGAATTCTCCTGCCGTCTGCTGTCTGCTGTCTGCTGTCTGCTGTCACTGTCTTCTCTTCTCCGTCACGCGGCCCGAGCTCGCTGCTGTCGGCATATCGATGGCGTAGTCTTGCGTTGGACCACCCTGATTTGTTTCCACTTGAGGTCGCGAAGGCAGGCCTTTGCCCTCAAGCACTTTTTGCATAGCTTGATCGATCGGCATACAGGGCTGGGGCGGTGTCTTGCGCTGTGCTCCCGGATTATGCGCATCCGAAGTCTGCTCGGGTGCGCAATTCAGTTGGCTCTGCCACTGCTCCAGGAGCACGCGATATTCAGCTTGCGGTTCCCTATTTTCGAGCGGTTGCCACTGGCCATTCGCAAGCTTGACACCAAACCCCGGTGCGGATTGCAGTTTCGGATCCGGTGGTCGTCGTTCCTGTTCGCTCATCGCCATTGGCCCAGGCGATGGTTCTTTTCCTTCTTCCTGCGAATTCAAAAAGCGGAACATGCCCCACATCAACACCTGGACCACAATCGCGAAGACAGTCAAGGCGATGACGAACTTCACAATTCCGCCGACATTGACGTCGCTCGCTTCATGCGTGACGTCAATATTCTTGATATGCGACACGTCCGGCGTTTCGGTGATATGTCCGTGGCCGTTGCCATGTCCGTTGTGTCCTGTCATGATCTCTGCTCTTGAGCTTTGTACTTTGAGCTTTGTTCTTGGTCTTTGGTCTTCTCTATTCCTGCTGCTGCCGTCTGCTCCTGCCGCCTACCCTTCCTCAATGTCCCGCATGCGAGCGTCCCTGCTCCAGCACGGTTTCAAACTGCGGATCGTTAATGGGAACCAGCGCTCGCTTGCTCAACTGCCAGCCGAAAACGCCGAGCCAAATTCCGCCCATCGCCAGCGGCGCAACGATGTCCATCCAGCTAACGTGGAAATGTTCCCCGGTAAAGTTCGGCGTAATCATCCACAACAGATCTAACAAACGCATCACAAGAATCAATATCGCTACCAGCACCAGCTTGTGCGGGTTGCGTTTTAACGACCGCGACAACAAGAACAAGAACGGGAACGCAAAGTGAAGCACCACGACCGCCAGCGCGAGCGCGCCCCACGCGCCCTTTGTTCGCGGCAAGTACCAACGAATCTCTTCCGGCAGATTTCCCGACCAGATGATCAGGAATTGCGAGAACGCGAAGTAGGACCAAAGCATCACCAGCGCCAGCAACAATTTGCCCAAATCGTGAAAATGCAGCGGCGCGACGATGGTCTTCAGTGGGTCATATTTTGTCAGCATTGCCAGCGCTGCGATGACAAACGCGAGTGCGCTTAGCGACCACGAGGCCACGAAGATGAATCCGTAAATCGTTGAAAACCATTCCGGATCAAGTGACATGAACCAGTCGACCGAAGCAAACGTTACCGTAAAGACAAACAACACGAAGCCCGGGCCGCTGAGCACGCGCATTCGTTTCGAAAATGTTCGATCCGCTGTTCGGTCTTGTAATATTGACCAGCGATTCAGGAAAAAGGCCAGCGTCAACCAGATCGCGAAATAGATTGCGGCACGCACTACAAAAAATTGCAGGTTCAAATAGAGCCGCGCCTTTTCGACCAGCGCCGGGTGTTTGGCAATCTCTTCCGCGTGCGTCCACGGGTAGAGCCAGTGCGCGCCGGCGATTAGCGGCAGGAACAGCAGCAGCATCAGCGGCAGCGTTCGCGTCGCGGCTTCGAGTATGCGCCGAATTACGAAGCCCCAACCACCGCCGGTCAGATGTTGCAACATCAAGAGCGCCAACGAGCCGACCGAAATACCCGCCCAAAAACTGAAGGCAAACAGATAGGAGCGGAAAAATTGGCCGCGATCCAGGAAAAATCCCACCACCAAAATTACGCTGAGCACGACTCCAACTGGCAGCGCGCGTTGTTGCAGACGCTTTAACTCGGCGGGCGGATTGTAGGAAACGTGCATCATTGATGCTGCCCTCCGCTTTGCGTTGCTGGGGTTGCGCTCGCCGAAGCAGCGGTTGGTTGCGCCTGTAGACTCTGTTGACTTAATTGCAGCGCGCGAATGTAAGCGATGATGGCCCAGCGATCCTGCGCCGGAATCTGCGGCGCGTATGCCGGCATCGCTCCCCAACCATTCGTGACGGCGTCGAAGAAATGGCCCACCGGCGCCTGCCGCAGACGGTCGTCATTAAAAGAAGCGGCGCGCCGGAAACCGCGGCGCACAATCATGCCGTCACCGTTGCCGGTTGGACCATGACAAACGGTGCAGAAAATTTCGTAGCGCTGTTTCCCTCGCTCGACAACTTCTTTTGTAACCGGCAAAGGAAAAACCTCGACATCGTCAGGATACGCAGCCGCGCCGCTCAGATTGGCGGCATTGTTAGCGCCGGCAACAGGCTGAGGGCCAGCCGGTGCTGGTGGATTGCTTGCGGCCGAGTTTGTCCTGCCGGCTTTCTTGCCCGTGAAAAACTCCGTGTCCGTTTTCAGAAAGCCACGCGGCACAGTTCCTTCAACGAGCGGCCGCGACGACAGTCCATCTTTAAAGAAAACTGTCGAGCGATATGGCTTCATCTTTGGCTGGTCCTGCATGTCGCGACGGCACGCGGCCGTTAGCAAACAGCAGACAGCAAACAGCAAACAGCCGGAGGCTGACCGCTTCCACCAACCGGGATTTCCAACACGCACCCAACGCGTTTCGGCTGTTTGCTGTTTGCTGTTCACTGTTTGCTCTATCCGGCTGCTTGCTGTTTGCTGTCTGCTGTTTGCTGCTTAGATTTCCACATCGCTAACATTCTTCGCGCCCACTGTATCCAGGAACTCTTTTGTCTCGTCGTGATTGAAACGTGGATCGTTCGCCTCGATCACCAGAAAGAACCGATCGCGCGTGGCCAGCGCGAAATTCGGCGCATTGAAAACCGGATGATAGGGCTGCGGCAGCTTGTTAAGCACCAGCATGCCCAACACGGCCGCAAACGCCGCCACCAGCACCGTGCATTCGAACGTAATCGGAATGAAAGCCGGCCAACTGTTGTAGGGCTTGCCGCCAACATTCAATGGATAGTCAATAACTTCCATCCAGTACTGCATGAAAAATCCGCCGAGCCCGCCAAGTATTCCGCCAACCAAAACAA
>JBDTTW010000303.1:0-5322 GCA_039930405.1 bacterium | reverse complement strand
CAAAGCTAAGGGGAGTTGGGAAGGTGCTCATATTCATGAGTCTATGAGAATGAATCCGCACGCGCGCATTGGAACACTGAAGGGCGATCTGCTGCATTACACCGTTAGTAATGCCGCCGAGCACCACCGCATGATAGGCGAGCGCTATGCGCCGCTGGGCGCGCGCAAGATGCTGGAACAGGGGCGGCGCACGTCGCCTTTGAAAATAGCGTCGATCGGTCCGGCGACCTTCATCCGAAATTTTGTTCTCAAAGGCGGCTTTCGCGACGGTCTCGCCGGCCTTAGCATCGCTACCTTCGCTGCGCACCACGCTTTTCTAAAGCACTTGCAACTTTGGGAATTGCAAAATCGCCATTTGTCAGACAGCCCCCGGGAAAAAAGTTAGCATCTACTCTATCGCCACCGATTATTCAATCGCCACCGAAAATGAGCGCAGCCAGCGACAAAGAAAAGAAGAAAAGGATCACTCCCGCCAGCGCCTGGCGCGACGCGCGCGAGTTGATTTGGGCACATCGTTACCGGCTGGCGCTGGGGATGTTTCTGATGATTCTCAATCGACTCGTCGGACTGGTGTTGCCGGCGAGTTCGAAGTACCTAATCGACAACGTCATCTTGAAACATCAAAGCGGCTTGCTGCTGCCGCTGGCCCTGGTTGCCGGCGCAGCCACGCTGGTCCAGGCTTTTACTTCGTTCGCGCTGTCGCAAGTGCTGGGCGTGGCCGCGCAACGCGCTATTACCGAAATGCGCAAGAGCGTCCAACAGCACGTCGCGCGTTTGCCGGTCAGATATTTCGACTCAACTCAAACCGGAATACTGATCTCGCGCATCATGACTGACGCCGAAGGCATTCGTAATCTCGTCGGTACGGGGTTGGTCCAACTCGTTGGCAGTTTGGTGACCGCTGCGCTGGCCCTCACGGTGCTCTTTTATTTGAACTGGAAACTAACCTCCGTGACGCTGCTGGCGCTCGCAGCGTTTGGCGTTTGCATGGCGCTGGCCTTTAAGAAGCTGCGGCCGGTGTTTCGCGAACGCGGGCAGATAAACGCGGAAGTTACTGGCCGTCTGACGGAGAGTTTGGGCGGCATTCGCATCGTCAAAGCTTATGCGGCTGAGAAGCGCGAAGAGCTGGTGTTTGCGCGCGGCGCGCATCGTCTGTTTCGCAACGTCGCCCGTTCGATGACCGCTGTTTCCGGAGTCACCGCCTTTTCCACGATCATTGTCGGCGCCATCGGCGTCATCCTGATTCTGGTTGGCGGGCGCGACATTCTTAACGGGCAGATGACGCTCGGCGACTTTTTCATGTACATGATTTTCACCGGATTGGTAGCCATGCCGCTGGTCGAAATCGCAAACATCGGTACGCAGATCACGGAAGCCTTTGCCGGCCTGGACCGCATCCGCGACCTCAAACAAATGGCGACCGAAGATGAAAACGATTCCGAACGGGAACCGTGTCCGGCGATCGTTGGCGAGATCGCGTTTCAGGACGTGAGCTTTGAATACAACGACGACACGCCGGTCCTGAAACATGTTTCCTTTACAGCCCCGCCTGGTTCCACAACCGCGCTGGTAGGTTCGAGTGGTTCGGGCAAGTCAACACTGATTAGTTTGGTAATGGCTTTCAATCGGCCCTTGTCGGGCGTGGTGTCGGTGGACGGACGCGATCTCGCTGCGATTCGCCTGAAGGATTTTCGCAACCAGCTCGGCGTGGTTTTGCAGGACAACTTTCTTTTTGACGGCACGGTTGCCGAGAACATTGGTTTCTCAAATCCGCACGCCACCCGCGAAGAGATCGTTGCCGCCAGTCGCGTCGCCCATTGCGAAGAGTTCATCAATGGTTTTGCTGACGGCTATGACACGATCGTCGGCGAACGCGGCGTGAAGTTGTCAGGCGGACAACGACAGCGCGTGGCGATTGCGCGCGCGATTCTGGCAGAGCCGCGAATTCTTATTTTGGATGAAGCGACGTCGAGTCTGGACAGCGAAAGTGAAGCACTGATTCAGGACGGATTGCAGTCGTTGCGGCGCGGTCGCACAACGTTTGTAATCGCGCACCGGCTATCGACGATACGCAGCGCGGACCAGATTTTGGTGCTCGAAGCCGGCGAGATTGTCGAACGCGGCACGCACGATGAATTGCTGGCGGCCGGCGGGCGCTATAAACAGTTGTACGACAAGCAATATAACTTTGAGAGAAATCAATTTATTAATCCGGGTGAAGACTTTACGCCCGAGCCCGCGAAGGTCGTAACGCCGCCGCTGTCATCAAATTTGTAATTGCCTGGGGGTATCAGGTGCAAAACATATTCATCATTAACTGCCGCATTGTTGCTCTGCTTGTGTTGCTGGTACTGACTGCGTCGTCACGCGGTTTTGCCGGTCAGCCCGACGAGTTGCCCCGAGGCGAAGTAATTGAAAGTGTCGCCTGCAAAGCCGACCCGCAACAGAGTTACGCGCTGTATCTTCCTTCGCGCTACACGCCGGAGAAGAAGTGGCCCATGCTCTACGCGTTTGACCCGGTCGCGCGCGGCAAACTTCCCGTTAGTTTGTTCAAAGAGGCTGCCGAAAAGTTTGGCTTCATCGTGGTTGGGTCAAACAATTCCAAAAATGGCATCCAGGTAGGCCCGGTGATTCAAGCAGTTTTGGAGGACACTAACGGTAGGTTTGCCATTGACCCGCAGCGCGTTTATAGCACCGGTTTTTCCGGCGGGGCACGCATTGCCTTCGCGTTAGCGGGTTCTAATCCGGGTGCCGTAGCCGGAGTGATCGCGTGCAGCGCCGGTTTTCCCCGCACAGCTTCACCGACGCCGGATCTTCAGTTTGTAGTCTTTGCCACGACGGGAACGGAAGACTTCAACTTTCCGGAAATGCAGCAACTGAAGCGGAAGCTCGACGAAGCCGGAATGCAAAATCGGCTGGCCGTTTTCGCCGGAGAACATGATTGGCCGCCGGTCGACCTGGCTATGCAAGCAATCGCCTGGATGGAAATTCAGGCGATGAAAAAAGGAAGCCGCACCAAAGATGAGGCGCTGATTGATCAAATTTTGGCGGAGCGATTGGGAGTGGCTCGTGCCTTTGAAAGTTCGGGGCAAAACTATGCCGCATATCTCGAGTACCAGGCGCTGGCCGCAGATTTTCGCGGGCTGCGTGAAGTTAAGGACATCGTTGCAAATTCGGAACGGATCGCAGCCGCCAAAGAAATAAAGGTTGCGATTAGAAACGCAAAGGCGGAGGAAGATCGGCAGGGCGAGTTGGAGGTAAAGATCCAAACGCTCATCGCTCAACTGGCGGATAAGTCACGGTCTGTCGAGACGACGGCTGCCCTTAAGGCAACAATCTCCGACCTGGACCACAAGGCAGAAGAAGCGAAAGACTCGAGCGACCGCCGGGTTGCGCGCCGTGTACGTGAGGCGGTGTTTGCGCAGGCGTATGAGGGAGCGAACAACCTCTACCTGCAAAAGGACTATGCCGAGGTCCCGCCCCAGCTCGAAATTGCCACACTGTTGAAACCGAAAAACCCGCGCTTGTTCTATTTATTAGCCGTCGCCTATGCGCGCGTGGGAAACAAGAGCAAGGCCATCAGCGCGCTGGGTCGCGCCATCGAGAATGGCTTTACCGATGTGGCAAAGATCGAACAGGCCCCGGAATTCGAATTGCTGCGCAATGAGTCCGGCTACAAGAAGCTGGTAACAGGCCTTAAAAAGAGCTGACCGCTGCCGGAGAAAGTTTTGTCACTCGAATTCGCAGTTCAATATCCCTGCACTTTGCGGGCGCGCTATTCCGAAAAGCACTTGCGCGAGTGGGGTCGTCTGGGAAATCTGCATGCGCGCCTGACAACCGGCGACACCAGTTCGCCGTCGCCGGAAAAACTGGAGTGGGTAGAGAATGCGCGCGACGAAATTGAGTTGATGCAGACAGAAACTGTGGTTTGCCCAACTTGTCCGGCATGTTTACCGGACGAGGTTGCCGGGGAAGGTGAAGCAGTTGGCTGTCTCGGCCGCATTACTTATCCGATCGAGGCGCAGTTTGAAAAATTCCTTGCCGACCGCGTTCAGCTCGTGCTCGATACTAGCGACCCAGCGGATCACCCGCGCCTCCTGCGCATACTCGTTGATGCCGAATCGCCTTTTGATGGCGAAGCGACCAAGGAGTTGCGGCGCGTGACGACCGCGCAGGGTCTGCGTTTTTTTGAGTTGCGCGTGCCGATCCGTTTGTCGCGTGAAGCCGGCCGGTTAACTACCGACAACATTTTCGATCTCCTGGCCGGTTTTCGTTCTGACGACAGTGGCAAAACGAGTTACGTTCGCGAACTTCCGCTGAGCGCGACCGCTGACTACTACGACTTTATTGATCTGCTATTGCGCAACGATCTTAGTCAGTCGGAAGTTGCGCGCCTGACCAGCCGCAGCAAGAACTATTCGCAGTACCTTCGTTTGCTGGCGGCGATTGAGCGGGCGGAAGCCCTGGACGCGCGCGTGCTACTCGACTAGCAGCTAAGTCTTCGCGGCTCGGCCGCCTCCCGTGCGGAAAGGCTCTGCCTTTCCGTCGAACTGTTTCCACGATTTCGCGAGGCTGAGCCTCGCGAAGATTTAGACGAAACAGCGTCCCGTAAGGCAGCGCCCCGTACCGCACGGATTGCGGCAACGCCGCGCCGCGCCGTGCACCTTCAGATTTCACGACAGCCCCTCTAGTCAGCTTTCGTTAACATTGATTTAATGTGGCGTTCACCTCGGCTTAAGGCGATGGTTGCATTGTTCTGAGCTCGGGTAAGTTTTCTCCAGCATTCTCTGCGACAAAGGACGTGCCTTATGCGGCTGACATTTAGACCGAATAAAAAGTTCCGTTTGTTAATTTCCCTTTGCTGCGTGTCGCTGTTTGCGATTGGCGCCAGCGATGTGCGCGCGCAAAGAGTGGCAAAACGGCAGGCGGCCAACCGGTTTGAGGTTGCAGTTAACTCGTCAAACAAACCGACGGAGCCTGCCCCAGTGGTTAAGCCGGAAAGTGCTGATGCCCGGATAAACACGCTGGAGCAGATGCTTGTCGAACAAAGTCAGCGGCTCGATCGCTTACAGCAAACAATTTCAGAACAGCAGGAAACGATTCGCCTGCTCGCCGCCAGAGTAAACAATGGTGAGGTCCCAGTATCGGCAGCGACAACCGCGACTGGACGAGCCGGAGTGGCAGCGCAAACAGTTAAGACGCCAACCGTTGATGACCGCGTCAAAACAGTGGAATCGCGCCTTGCCGAGTTAAGCGCGATCAAGTTCAGCGGTGACATTCGCTTGCGTTCCGAATCCATCTTTGGACAATCCAACAGCCTTG
>JBDTTW010000302.1:0-3237 GCA_039930405.1 bacterium | reverse complement strand
CACCAGCAACAGTCGCGAAATCATCAGTCTGTTCGCCGACGGCGATCTAAGACTATTGCTGGGCACAAGCAAAGACGGGGTGCTCAGTTTCGATGGCGCACAGGCGAGCAGCGCACCGGAATTTGCAAAACTGAACAACAGCACGGTGCGTTCTATCACTCAAACCGCAGCGCAGACACTTTGGTTTGCGACGAGTCGCGGCGTCTTTCTTTGTCGCGCCGGCAATGATTGTGTGGCCGCAGCCGCCGGCTACGAAGCACGTTTTTTGCAGCACGGGTCAAACGACAACGACAACGCCGTTTGGTGCGCAACGACGGCCAGCGGCGTCTTAAAAATCGCGCTTGACGACAAACTCAATGCGCCGCTCGTTTCTCAACTTGATGCTGAGCAGGGCTTGCCTTCCCAGAATGCTTTCGCAGTGCTGCCGCTTGTGGGAAATGATGGACGGGCGACGTTATTGGTCGGCACCAGCCGCGGCATCGCACGTTTTGCGCCGGACACTTTCGCGCCCACGGTCTATGCCGCGCGCGTCATCAGCAAGCGTGTCCATTCGCCGGCCGAGTTGCAGTCGGGCATTTATCTCGAATACCCGCAGAATGGTTTGCTGCTTGATGTGGCGGCCATCAGCAGCCGGACTTTTCCGGAACAGTTTCAATATGCGTTCACGTTAACGAATGCAAAAGGCGAACTGGTCAAACAAAAAGTTTCGCACGAATCACAATTCGCCATGGAGAGTTTGGCGCCGGGCAAGTATCGCGTGACTGGCCGCGCGTTCAGCCGCGACCTGGTCTCGTCCGCACCGCTGTCGTTTGAACTGACGATTGCCAAAGCGCCGTTCCCCTGGACTTCAACCGCGCTGGCGATCCTTTTGACGCTGGCGTTGCTGGCGTTGTTCTGGGCCATCCAGGAGCGCCGCCGGATTGCGAGAACAAGCGCGGCGCTGGTCACCGCGAATCGCGAGCTGGCGGATGCCCGTTTGAATCTCGCCAACGAAGCCGAGCGCGAAAGACGGCGCATTGCTCGCGATCTTCACGATCAAACGCTGGCTGACTTGCGGCACTTGATGTTGATGAGTGATCAATCTGTCGCAGACGGACGTCCGTCGCCTGGCGCGGACACTTTGCGTAGCGAGATAGAATCCATCTCGCAGGAAGTGCGCCGTATTTGTGAAGACCTCAGTCCGTCGGTGCTGCAGAATGTTGGTTTTGCGGCGGCGCTTGAGTTTGCTTTGTCGCATGCAGTGCAGGACGCGCCAGCGGATCGCAAGTTTGAGTACGATTTTGTTTGCGACGATGCGCTTGAAGAGCGAGTGCAATTGACGCCGAATGTGCAAATGCAAGTCTATCGGATTGTGCAGGAGGCGCTGAACAACATTTGTCGGCACTCAGGCGCAACTCATGTAAAGATGGACGTCGGCGTTACGGCAGTCAACGGTTTTGAGTTAACTATCACGGATAATGGTCGCGAGTTTGACCCCGCGCAGGAAACACGTAAGGAAGGTCGTGGCCTGGCAAACATGCGCGCGCGTGCCAGTTTGATTGATGCTGAGCTTGACTGGAAGAAACAGGATGGCGGCGGAACCATCTTTTCTTTGCAACGGAAGAGCGGGGGCATGCCCCCTTCCCGACCGTGAGATTATATAGTTGAGATCATCCTTTGCGCGGACCACCAAAACTTGGGTGGCCTTCAGCAAGGAAGCAACCTACTCGAAAAAGCTTGTGGTCAGGAAGGGGGCATGCCCCCGCTGGTTGAGTTGCACAAACCAAAAATGGATAAAGCACTTCTTACTCTCAGGCCGGAAGTTGAAGCGGCGATCTCAGCAAAGAAACCAATCGTCGCGCTGGAATCAACCGTCATCGCGCATGGCTTGCCGCGACCGCAGAATCTGGAACTCGCGCGAAGGCTTGAGGAGATCGTTCGCGCTGGAGGCGCTGTGCCCGCAACGACCGCCATAGTTGCAGGCAAACTCCTGGTCGGGTTATCAGAAGATCAAGTTCGCTTCATCGCTGAAAATGACGACATTAAGAAAATCAGCATTCGCGATCTGCCGATCGCTGTTGCGCAGAAATGGAATGGCGCGACGACGGTGGCTACCACTAGCTGGATTGCACACCGCGCCGGCATAAAAGTTTTTGCTACTGGAGGCATTGGTGGCGTGCATCGCGGTTCGCTGCCGGATATCTCTGCCGACCTACCGGCACTGGCCACGACGCCAATCATTGTCGTTTGCTCGGGCGCCAAAATTGTTCTGGACTTGCCAGCGACGCGCGAATGGCTCGAGACCAACGGGATCACAGTTGTGGGCTACGGTTGCGATGAGCTGCCCGCGTTTTATTCGCCGGCCAGTGGTTTGCCAGTTGACGTCTCAGTGAGTGGTCCATCCGAAGTCGCGGAGCTTTTTCGTGCTCAGGAAGATTTGAAATTAGACCGCGCTTTGTTGGTAACGGTCCCGGTGCCCGCAGAATTTGCGGTGCCCGCTGAGCAGTTGCAGCAAACGCTCGCTGCCGCGTTGCAACAAGCAAAAGAACAAGGCATCTCCGGACGACAGCTAACGCCGTTTTTGTTATCGCGCATGGCCGAAACCAGCAAAGGCGCTACGCTCAACGCCAACATTGCTTTACTGGAAAACAACGCGCGCGTGGCTGCCGAAATTGCAAACGCGCTTTCTGAGCGGTAGTCCGGATTTGTAATTCGGTGGCTGCGGCGCAGGGAGCGGTGGAAATGGTGGCGCAGGTGAAGCCGGAGAATTAACTGCGAAGCGCGGGGTGTGTTACTCTATGCGCCCAATTCATCAACAGCAGGAGGAATTATGGCGGACGAAAAAGAGAAACAATGTAAGAACCCGGTGTGCACTTGTCCACCTCAGCCAGGTGGCAAGTATTGCAGCGCCTCATGCGAAGGCGCAGGCAAGACTCTTGAACTTGATTGCGATTGCGGGCATCCGGACTGCCAGGGAAACTTCTGATTATTTTCCGGACTCAGCGCAGTTTCACCTCTGCTGTCTCGCGATGAGAATCGCCAGGCGGTTCGCTGCAAGTGGATCAAGCTGGAGCAGTTTTTCTTTCTGCTCCAGCGCCTTCTCAGTGTTTCCCAAAAATAAATAACTGACACCGAGGTTGTAGTAGAAAAAGGGACTATCAGGGCTCAGGCTGATGGCCTTTTCGTGCAGCGGAATCGCGTCTCGGATGATCGCGGACCAGGACCTTGTAAACAAACTCAGCGTACTGCGGTTGGCCC
>JBDTTW010000301.1:0-7636 GCA_039930405.1 bacterium | reverse complement strand
CCGACCTGAACTGGTCGGCGTTTTCTCTGGGCAAACTAATTGTCCTGCTGTTTGCTGTTTACTGTTCGCTGTTTACTCTCTTTACGGTTTTTTGCCTTTACCCTTACCGCCACCCCCGCCGCCACCTGGATTAACGGTCGGAGGTCCTTGCGGTTTATCAGGCTTGCCGTTGCCGTGTCCCTGAGCTTGCGGTTGTGGTTGTGCCCGCGGAGTTTCCACTCGACCCTGCGGCTCTCTGGCCTTGGGAACATCCTGGCGACCGCGCGGCGTTTGCTGAATGATTTGCGGCTTGGGCACTACCTGCGGCTTGGCTTGTGGCTCCCTGGCCTTCGGAACGTCTTGCCGTCCGCGTGGGGTTGCCGGTTGCGGCTGCTCGCGGTGTCCGACCGCTTCGCCACGAGCTTGCTGAATCGCGTTACGTTGCGCGCGTTGTTGCTCGACTTGCTTTTGTTGCTGCTGTTGCGCCGCAGCCCGCTCGGCTTGTTTCCGGCTTGTGTCTGCCTGGCGCTGTTGCTGTTGCAGATCCTGCAACTGTCGGCGCGCATCGCGGTTACCCTTAGCGGCTTCCGGTGCTAGCTGGTCCATCTTTTGTTTGCGTGCCTGGTCGGCGACCGGACTATTTACCTGGCCGGCTCGCTCGCCACCGCCCCGCTCATCTCGGACTTGGAATTTCGTTCCTTTCGCTTTCTCCGGCGCCGCTTCCAGGCGCAGAGCTTTAGCCAAATCTTTTCTGAATGGCGACGCGTTTGGAAGAGAGCTGGTGATAACCTGCGTCTCGTAAAGTTTCTTTGCAATGCCCGGCGGCAGATCAATCTTGCCGCGGCCCCACGCCGAATGCACCGCCGCATTTCGCAGCGGAGTCAGTGTCAGCGGATCGAGCACCGGCCGCACCTGCGCAAGCGTCTGCGGGCTAAGGTGGTTGATGCTTCTCGGATTAAATGTGCGTCCCAAATCCTGCACCGGTGCATAGGCAACAGCGCCTGGAACGATAAGATTTACCAATTGCGTCGGCACATTGTTGGTTCGCGACAAGTACTGCGGTTGCCAGTTTGCGTCGTAATAGCGTGGCGCATACGGATCGCCTGGTCCAAGGGGCACCCAGCCGACATTGTTCGCATCCACCGGGACCCAGGCCACCAGGGCTGGAGAATACGTCGGCGTGGTGTTGACTGTATCCGGAATCCAGAACCACTGATTATTCACGTTGGCCCAACGACCATAGTGATAAGGCGCATAACCCCAGGGCTCGCTCGAAACCCACGTCATCCCATATGGATAATCATTTTCCCAGTGGCCCTGTTGATAAGGCGCCCAGCCGTTGTCTACTCGCGGACTCCAGGCATTGCCATAGCCGCTGACGTTCTGCCAGTTACCGTAGGAATCCAGATCGTAAACGCCGGGGATGCTGCTCGAAACGTATTGATAACTGTTGTAACGATTGTACGGATCATAGTAGGTAGGATCCGTCGCATAGGCATCGTAGTTGTTGTTGTAACGATTATCATAGGAATTTGGATACTGATAAGAATAGTAATCATTCACCAGATTTCCCGCATCGTTGTTGTTTAATCGCGATAACAAAACCTGCGCGGCTGTCTGACCGGCCAGCGCCAGCATTTCGCCTTTGCCGATCTGTCCGTTACCACCTAAGCCAACTACCTGCGCCAGCCCGCTCAAAACGGACACGGTGGCGTTGCCATTATCCAAGCCCACGTTGTAGAGCCCGGGCTGATCGAAATCGACGGCGCCATAGGGTGTTGCTACTTCAAACAATTCGTTTGGTTCAAGATAACCAACGTCAAAAATTGCCGAGCCATCGCGCAAAGCAAGCTGAGTGCGTCGGTCCTCAAGTGCAATGACATCGAGTGAACTGTTGGGATTTAGTCGCGCAAAGTTGCGCCCGGTAAATGCCAGCGACGCTCGCGAATTGTCGCGCGTGTAAATTCGATCACCGACCGAGAACGGCGTGTTGGGTGTCGCATTCACCCATTGGCCGTCGCTTCCATTTTCATAGAGACCATTATTCAGGGCGACCTCGCCATCGACACGTTGAATACGCGCAGCATTCGGCAGCGACTCGGCTGAAACCGTCTGCTCATGCTTCGTATAAAACGCGACGCCTAAGCCTGCGATCAGGGCAATCGCAATCGCGACGATCGTCATGTGTGGCCAAACTTTTATCGAACTCATAAAGCCTCCTGCAAACCTATCTTCCGTAGCCCGGATTTTTAACGCTTTTTCTACAATGAGGCTGCAAACAGCATGCCCAGTGGAGGAGGAAGAGGAGTCTTATTCAGCAGCAGCGTCTGGCGGTGACGAACCTTTGCTGAATAACCCCAAGGCAGCGGTGAATAAATCGAAGGACGCAGAATCGACACAGGATTAGAGCGTGATTGCAATGATAGGCATTAGTATTTCAGGCCGTTGAATGCGAAGCGCTTATCCGATCCGGTGCGGGGGCGTAGGCAATCGGTACTGGTACGGTATGGTGGGATGATTTTAAGAAGGAAGAATCCTACCACTCGGCCAGAAATTTTTCGCCGTCCGCAGTATCGCCTGGTAAATCTCTTTCACCGCCGGGGTCGCGATTCTCAAAATGTTCGGCGACGCTATGACCGTTAGTATTCATAATGTCGTTGCCTCATTTCGTTGCTCCGGCCCGCAGGCTTTGGGCAATTAGCGGGACGATGCGGCGTGGCACGTCAATGGCCGCCTTGATGTGACGCGCATTTGTGAAGTGACCGGCAACGTAAACGCCCGGCACGTTGGTTTCGAAAGTGTCCGGATCATAAACCGGCATTTCAGTCAGCTTTCCCGACTCAGTTCTAACGCCAAGTTTCTTTAAGAGAGTTAAATCAGCGTCGCTGCCAATCAGCACAAACACAACGTCGTTGGAAACAGTTAAGGTCTCACCGTCTTCGGTGGTCAACGTCACATCTGCTTTAGTGATCTCCAGGACTTCTTTGTAGAGAATGACGCGCAGGCGTCCGGCCTCAACTTCTTTTTCGAGCGGCGAGCGCACCCAATGTTTCATCGCCCCGGCTTTGGGGTCGCGGTTGTCCCAATCTTCGCGCCAAATGGCGAGCGTGGTGCGCGCTCCTTCTTCAGACAGAAACAAGGCCGCTTCGGCGGCGCTATTGCCGCCACCGACAACCAGCGCATCTTTGCGAATGTAAGCATAAGGTTCGACGAAAAGGTGCTGCACCTTTGGAAGATCCTCGCCGGGAATGTTGAGAAAGCGGGGATGGGCCATCGCGCCGATCGCAAACAGAATTCGCGCCGCTTCATAGTCGCCTTTGTCAGTGTGGACTCGAAACATTTCGGTTGCTGCTCGTTCAACCTCGAGCACTGTTTCACCGGTATTAATATTTAGATCATTATCCAGAACGAAATGAATGTAGTGAGAAAGCAATTCTTCGCGCGTGGGCTTATCACGCACGGGATTCAATGTGCCTTCATTCATCTCCAGTTCGTTGGGTGTGGAGAAGAGGGTGCGACCGACCGGGTAACTACGGATGGTGTCGGCGATGGTCCCTTTCTCGATTACCAGATAGCGCAGCCCTTCCTGACGAGTCGCGTAGGCAGCGGAAAGACCCGCCGGACCGGCGCCGATGATTAAGAGATCGAGTGGGTCAGTCATGATCAATTAAAGTTTCGAGTTTCGAGTTTCGAGTTTCGAGTTCGGAATTTCTTCGAGGCAAAGTCTCGAGTCTTAACGATTCAACCTGAATTGCCCGCTCGGAACTCGAAACTAGAAACTCGAAACTTAAACGTAGACCTCGCCGCGGGCGACGATCACCGCTGGTCCACCTACCTTTACTTCTTCGACCGCGCCGGGCTTGCCGCTTACGTCCAGGTTTATGCGGCTGGGACGATGCATAAAGTCGCCTTGTTCAATTACGAATTTATAACGACCAGCTGCTGGTTCAATGCCAGTCGCACCATGATGGACCAGATAGCCACCCAAAGCGCCCGAGGCGCTGCCGGTCGCCGGATCTTCAGCGATGTTATCGGCGGGTGCAAAGAAACGGCCGTGTGCGCGCGACTCACCATTCTCAATTGTCTCGCGCGAGAAAGCGTGGCAGCCGGTGGCGCCGCGTTGCGTGTAGAGTTCGCCCAGCAAGCTGCTGTTGACGCGACACGTTCCCAGGTCAGCCAGCGAACGTACCGGAACAACCAAAGACGACAAGCCGGTCGAGACAACTTGAATCGGCAGATTCTCGTCGAGGTCTTCGCGATTGCGGCCGAGCGCGCGGGCAAGCTCAGCTTGTTCCTGGCCGTCGTCAATCTCAGCGAGAATTTGAAATTTGCCCTGCGTCATTACAACCTGAACCGGCGCGCCGTCTTTGAACTCGATATCAACCGGCAACACGCCGAGACCGACTTCATGGTAAATGCGGGTCCAGCCGTCACCACCTTCCGGCAGCGGCACAATGCCTTCTCGCGCCAGCGCATTCCAGGTGCCGGCGATCGGATGGCCAGCAAAAGGAATTTCGCGCGCAGGCGTAAAGATGCGCAAGCGGCGCAGGGGCGATTGCGGATTGCTGACTGCGGATTGCGGATTGGCTGCGCCTGCCTGCAGCGCCTTTCCTTCAGAAATCTTTGCTTCGTCCTTCGCACTTTGCCCTTTGCTCTCTGCTTCTTGCTGTTCACTGTTTACTGTTTGCTGTTTGCTCGCCTCCGGTTTCAAAACAAACACCGTTTCCGACAGATTCATCTCACGCGCGATATTCATCATCTCGTCGTCTGTGAGTCCTTCGGCTTCCGGAAATACAGCCAGCGGATTCCCCGCGAACGGCTCAGTCGTAAACACATCGAGTTGTACGAAACGATAGTTGCCCACTCAAACTCACTTTCGTTACGAAAATAAATTGCGTCAAGCGATTAAAGTTTTCACATCATCAGGTGCTGATTGCGGCTGGTCAAGCGCCTGCCGCTTTGACGCTGCCGTTTTATGAAATGTTTTGGCTGATGTCCTCATTATAGGTAGATGCAAGAGATTAGGTAATAAAATATCTCATGCTGAGCAGGCCTTGTTTAGAAAAGGAAAGGCGATAACGCCGCAGATACGGAATCGAGGGTTCGTTTGTTATCGGACCCTCGAGAAAAATACCTGGGCGGAAGCTTGAATGGAAAATATTGAATTAAATCGCGAATTTGGGAAATCAAGTCTCCGTTCTAAAACATACAAGAACTCTTGCAAAAATCCTTGACAATGCAGCAGGCTGGGAATATTGTGCGCCTGTTCTCACGGTCCAACTCGGAAGGCGCACTTCATGATGGCGCTGATTCTCAATACAAAGCTCTATCGCTTCCAACTCGCTGCTGCGATGGTCGCGTAATCCATCAAAAACTGGGCGCCCACAAGATCTTTCCAGGCCGGCACGTATTATCGACGCGCCTCCATTAATTTGCTTTCCATCCGATGGATCGATGCAATGACAATCACTTCTTCACTCGTCACACGATTGTGCAGCCACAAGAAAGCTCAAAGAGAACAAAGAGACAAAAAAGGAGTAGCCCATGGAAAAAGTAAGTACTACAGGCCGGGTATTCAAGTGTGCCACCGGAGAACAGGTGACGCTGAGCTTTGTTGCCCATAATGTTGATATGAGGATCACATATCGTTTCGACGACGAAGCTGAACCAAAAATTGTTCAAGGCGATAGCCTGACTTTTCCGGTAACCAAAGAACTGACCATCCTCAGGGTCTTTTTTCATTTTATTAATGAAGGGGGCACGGGTGGTTCATACGACATTACCTTGGCCGGCAGTCTAGGTGGGAATTTCCCCGACAAACCGCCGGTGAAGCAATCTGGTGTTCTCGTTCCCGTGCGAAGGTATGCCTTTGCTGTTTAGCAATATTTGTTTTCGAGGAGACGTCCCCATGAAAAGGATATTCATTTGGCTCACCGGCTTATCCATTTTGTTTCTGGCCGCCGCTGTTCCTGCCCAGCAGCTCTCACAGCCTGCCGCCGATGACAGAATTGAAGTGTTGAAAAAGCAGCGTGCGGAGTTGGACCAGCAGATTATTGAGGAGTTGGAGAAACAGATCCGCGTAAAGCAAGCTTTGTTAGATCAGCTTCGTAAGGGATCTTCACCGTCGCAATCAGAGTCGAAACCACCGATTCCCAACACTGCTCAAGCGCCAGAGAGACAGCCTCTTACAGTGCCACTCAAATCACCTCACGATAATGCGGCGAGCGGCACGCTAGTAGGTGACCGGACAGTGGCTGATCTTGCCGCTGTAGTTTCGACGGTAAACCAACCAAACGCCAAGTGCTTCATGGTATTGAATAATCCCAATAATTTCAGCGTTGCCGATCAGTCATTATGCTTTTTAGCGAGGGACATCGTGGATCGGCGGATTGAGGGCATTGGCAGTGGGATTGACCTCAGCTCCGACGAAGGAGTGCTTCTGCCGGCGCTGTTTGGCCAGGTCGCTTCCAAAGTGACAGTTGACGCTGCTGTAAAATCCTTCGTACTGGATCTTGAAGCAGCCCGCGCCGACAAACAATTTGGTTCTGACCCGAGGACTTCTGGAACGACCTCACTTGGCGTCAAGGGAGGCATACCGACAGTACTCAGTTGGGCGGTTGAGCACGGCGGCGCAGTGTCTTCAACCGATGGAAACTCGGTTACGTTCCGGGTTAATCCAGTTGGTTTTGCGCAAGCACTTTCCAGCCAGGGCTACATCAGTAGTTTCATGAAAACTGAAACGGATCCAATTATCAGCTTTTTGAGAAAAACGTCTTTGGGGTTTTCTTTTGACACGACCAGAGGAACCAACCCACCCACGCTGATCGGTAGCAAACAACAGCTCTCGGCAGTTTCCTTCAGATACGTATTTGTTAATCAGCGGGATCCACGTAACCGCCGATACCGGCAACTTTGGGATACCTTCATAGCCAATCAAGGATTAGCGTTCACGAAGCAGCAATCCGACGTCCTGCAAAAATTGGAAACGGCGCAGGCCGAGGCTGCATTCAAGAATGCAGATCTCCAAAAGTGGGTAGACCAGACCAATGTCACGCTCGGCGCAATCTCGACTACCTTTTCGGAACTAAACAAGGTCAATGCCATCGAGGCGGTCCGAACGGTTCTTGAACAAAGGCTGACAGCGTTGCCTATAACCGAACTGGATAAGGACCCGACTCTAGTAAAGGCTTTGACCGATTTCGTGGGAGCCTACCTGCCATATGTTGCGGAAAAGAAACGGCTCCTCGATGAGATCTCGAAAGGTACACTCATTACATTTGAATATACGAACTTTCGCGAGCCGAACGCGCCGGACCTCTCGAATCTGCGCTTCATCGCCGAGAAAGGCACGTTCGGTGGCTTCGACTTTACCGGCAACGCTTCGCTGACATTCTTCAATCGACGACCGGTTGGTCTAAACACTCAGCGACTCAGAGACTTTGATTTTTCAGCGCAGTTGGATAAGAAGCTGAACGATGTCATGGGCATTGGCCCAGCTACGCTTTCCTTCACTGGACGCTTTCAACGATTGACCAGCAACGCAGTTGCCTTTGATGGCACGGTCTTACCAATCACTAGAGGCGATATTGCTGCTGGTCAGATCAAGTTGATGCTGCCAATAAAATTCCTGACCTGCACACACTGGATTATACCGGCC
>JBDTTW010000300.1:0-13640 GCA_039930405.1 bacterium | reverse complement strand
GCATTGTGATGACCGGCGCTGACGGCATTGTCATGACCGGCGCCGACGGCATTGTCATGACCGGCGCCGACGGCAACAGCTATCGCGCCGATTCAGTGACCATAACGCTGGCTAACGGAATTGTGATGACCGGCGCTGATGGCATCGTCATGACCGGCGCCGACGGTGTGCAACGCCAAACCGGGAACGGCATCGTGATGACCGGCGCTGATGGCATCGTCATGACTGGCGCCGACGGCATCGTCATGACCGGCGCGGATTCTGTGCGCGCTACCGGCGCGGACGGCGTAGTATTTTCGGTCGTACCAGATGGATTGAGATTCGCCGGCGTCACTGGAATCGTGATGACTGGTGCCGACGGTATTGTGATGACCGGTGCTGATGGCATCGTGATGACCGGAGCCGACGCAATGCTACCGGACGCGATTCGCCCCCCTTCATCAGGTTTGCGCAGCGTCGATCCGGAGTTGGCGTTGCAACTGACGCAACTTACCGACGACAGCACGGTCAATGCCGTTGTTGTCTATCATCGCCTGCCGACGGATTCGGATCTGGCCGACTTGCAAAGACTAGGCATAGCCGGCGGTACACGCTTCCGCGCGTTACCAATGATCACGCTGAGCGGAACGCGCGATCAGATCACGGCGATTTCCAAATTTCCTTCGGTTCGTTCCATCTACGGCAATCGAACTTTGAATTTGAACAGCGAGCCGGAAGTTCGCGCGTTGACTGGAGTCGAGCGTGCCTGGCTCGACGCGGAAATCACAACCAACAATCACAACCTGCCAGTTACGGGAAAAAACGTAACCGTCGCCGTACTGGACACCGGCGTCGACGGAAACCACGGCGACCTGGCGGGGCGGGTCGCGAAAAACATCAAGCTTGCCGGAACGCAGAGCGCCCCTGTTGGTTTCAATTATCCGATTAACTCGGAAAGCTTGAGCAACACCGATCAAGCCTATGGGCATGGCACTTTCGTCGCCGGCGTGATTGCCGGAAACGGCAACCTCTCTGCCGGAAAATACGCGGGCGTGGCGCCGGGAGCTCGAGTTGTTGGTCTTAGCGCCGGCGACCTATCGCTGCTCTACGTTCTTGAAGGTTTTGATTACCTGCTCGCGAATGGCAACAGTCTTGGAGTTCGCGTCCTTAACTGCAGTTTCTCAGCGAGCACCGTGTTCGACGTCAACGATCCGGTCAACATTGCCACAAGAATGCTGACTGATGCGGGCATCAACGTCGTTTTCTCCGCCGGCAACACCGGACCCGGCGCTCATACTTTGAATCCGTATGCAGTGGCGCCCTGGGTTATCAGCGTCGGCGCAACAGATACGAAAGGGCGGTTGGCCAGCTTCTCTTCGCGCGGCGATTTTGCGAATTCGATGTTTCACCCGACATTGGTTGCACCTGGAGTCAACGTTGTTAGCCTGCGCGGCTCAGGTGTCGCAAGTGTAACGGGCGCGACTGGAATCGCCGGTGCCGACACGCAACGGCTTAGCGCAACGGAACTTCCCAACTACACCACGGCCAACGGCACCAGCTTTTCAGCACCGCAAGTTGCCGGCGCAATTGCGTTGATGTTGGAAGCGAACCCAAACCTGACGCCCTCCGAAGTTAAGGATATTTTGCAACGGAGCGCTACGCCGCTACCGCCTTACTACACTTATGAAACCGGGACCGGGATGCTCAATGTGCACGCAGCCGTGCTCGAGGCAGCTTACCCAGCGCGTCGCATTGGCGCCTGGCGCGGAACGGTCGACCGTGATCAAGTGGAATTCCTAAGCGATGCGCCAACAGCGTTTTCCGGAACCGCCCAGCCCGGGACCGCAACAGACATTAGCGTAACGGTGCCCGAGGGCGCGGCAACTGCAACCGTGCAGATTTCATGGGGACCAATCTACAGCACCAACGATTTAGCGTTGGCAGTTTACGATCAAACCGGGGCGCTGCGCGGTCAGGCCAACGCCATCAACCTGACGGGACTCAATGGCAAACATGAAACGCTGTCTTTCACTGCCCCAACCGCCGGAACCTGGCGCGTTAGCGTGCGCAATACGCTGGGTGCTTTAGGAACGCCGCAAAGGTTTTATGGTGTATTGGAAGTGGGTCGCGCGCAGTACGCTCGTTTGAATGACATCGATTCCTTCAGTCCGTCGCTGAAGGGTGATGTTTACCAAAGCCTGCGTTCGTTTTCCATGTGGCCGATTGGCTTACGTTTCCGCGGCGAGTTCGCGGCTTCGCGTTTGGATTTGGCGACGGCGTTGGTGTCCGCCGGGCGCGTTCCACAATACCTACCTGGACAGTCGAATTATGTTGACGTTCGTGACCCGGCGACCAGATTGTTTGTTGAAAGCGTTCAGGCTTCGCCCACCGGCTCGCTCTTTATCGACGCACAAAAAGGCGAACAGTTCCGACCCAGTGCCAGTGCGACCCGACTGGCAGCAGCCATAGCCTTGGTACGTGCCGCGGGCTTGCGTTCAGAAGCAGAGGCAAAGGCTGGAAGTCCCTTACCATTCCTCGACGCTTCCGGAATCCCGAATGAACTGAAAGGTTATGTTGCGGTTGCGATTTCGACAGGGCTGCTTCAGGCGGATACGAATTTCCGGCCACAAGCCGGGTTAAGTCGGGCTGAGCTCGCACACGCTATCACCGTAATTGAGACGCGTGCGGTGCAGTAGGTTGGGCTAACTTGTCAATTCTCGCAGGACTTGTTCTTCGTCTTCCGTCAGGAACGTAAACAAAACTCCAAATCCTGTCCCGGCCATGTAGGATGCCACTTCGCCGCGCAGTTGCAACCACTCGCCTGAAGGAAGCTTCATCTCAACCCCCACGATCTCGCCGATATCAACGCGGCCCCGGGTATTCACAAAACAACCACCCATACTGAGATCTTCGATTCGCGCCTCGCTCTTTCCGGACAATCCGTCCCAGCGCGCCGGCAGGTTGGTAGAAACGCGTTCATCGCTGCGCCTGTTCTTATTCATAGCGCTCATCCTTGGAGAGTTTAGTGAAAAATTGTTCGCACCAGCATAAACTTTATGAACGCAGTCGGAAACGGCGTCAAGCTTTTTCTGAAAGTGAAAAGGACCAGCCGCTGCGGGAGATTAGGGGCTTGCAGCGCCTAGCTGTTGGCAAAGACGGCTGGTTCAGGAACCTGATCCTGGATCGGTATGTCTTCCGGCTTGAGTCCAAGAAAATAGTTGCCTTCGTCCTTGGCGTAAAACTGCCTCAGAAATTTCACCCCGTCTTCGGGTGACATCGAAAGCAGCACGTCCACATCAAAGTTTGGCCAAAAGCGTTTTTTCCTGTCGGCGCCGTTGCGGTAACCCTGTTCGTAAGCCGTGCCGGCATCGATAAAGCGGTCCCCGGCCAACTCTCGCGGCGCGATGAAGGCGTTGTTGTACTCCAGCCGCAAGATGCCGTAGTCGTGGCGCGCGCATAAATCGCCCAGCGCCGCGATGGAATAACCGTAGAAATGATGGCGCAAATTAAAGGCGGGATCGTATTTGACTACAAAGCGAATCGGCGGCGGTATTTTCTCGTTGATTTCGGTAACGATTAAGCGCGGACGATAGGAAGACAGGATCGCATCGAGCAGCCAGTAATCGTTGCCGTCGATGTCCAAACAAAGAACGCTAAAATCTTTATCGATTTGAAGACTTTCCAGCAGTAAGTTAATGCGGTCTGGCTGCACCCGGCGATTACACGCTCGTGCATTCGGAAAACGGCGATAAACCTGCGTCAGCAAATCGTATTTATGCGGATCGGCCTCAATGCCAAGTGCATTCCAACCTTCTTGCACCAGCGCATAGCTGTTTGACCAGCGCACGCCATTCCCGGCGCCAATATCCACGACTGTTCGCGGCCGGTCTGTGGGAACCAATTCATCGATGTACTGTTTCAGGATTTCTTGTTCATCAGAATGAGAGAAGCGCTGCCGCAGCGAATAGCGCGCCTTTTGCAGCGTAAGGTCAAGCAGTCCACCAAAATGTTGGGCTGTTTTTGAAAGATTCATCGCAATGCAAAAACTGGTTGAGTTCCGGCCGGGGTATGCTTAACCGCGAAGCTGTCCGTAATAAATTCTCGTATCGTAGTCAAAGTTTACTACGCCATTTTCGTTATAGGCGTTGAAGATGTCTTGCAAGTCCTTCAGCATCAGTTCGAAATTCGGGTTCCCGGGTTCAGGCGCATAGGACGATGAACAAAGTCGCCCCTTAAGCGCCTCATAATCAAAATGCTGCGCATTTTCCAGGCTCACTAATTTCATCGGTTGGGGCGCGAAAAATCCCGCGATTCCCTCATCGACGTTTTCGTGTCTAACGACCGGATAGTCCGGGCTGTAACGCAACAACAGTCCCTCATAATCACGCAGGAATGCGGTCTCATCCAAACGCCGGGCATTCCAAACAAGAACTACCCAGCCTGCGGGTTGCAAAATGCGAATGAACTCTCGCTTTGCGGCTGACTGGTCAAACCAATGAAAAGCTTGTCCGGCAGTAATGAAGTCGGCCGAAGCATCTGGCAAAGTTGTGGTTTCGGCGGATGCAGCGATGCTTCTGAAGTTTGCAAAGCTTTTCAGCAGCTCGTCCGCCTTTGCTCTCATCAACTCATTGGGTTCAATTCCAAAGACCACATTGCCGTTTTTCAGAAATACTTCGGAAAGCAGACCGGTCCCCGACCCAATGTCCGCGATTACGGAGGCCTTGGTCAGACCGCAATCTGACTTCAGAACATCGAGGACCCCGGGCGGATAGCCGGGTCGAAATTTCGCGTAATTCTCTACGCGGCTGGAAAAACGGTCAACTGAATTCATCTGAACTGGAAACCCAATGCTTTTTGAGTCTGGTAAGCGTAGCAGATGGATCACTTGCTCGGTAGCAGAGAAGCAGGTCTGTCGCTATTTGGCGGGTAGTGCTTTACGAATAAACGATGCCCGAGAAGAAGCAGCAGCACAAATCCAAAAGTGAGCGGCAAGCGCGTATCCGATTTCACCAGCAACCAAAAATGAATCACACCGGCCACGCCGCCCGCGTAAACCAGTTTATGCAACTTGTTCCAGGTTTTGCCGCCGAGTCGCTTGATCATCTTGTCGGTCGAAGTGATGGCCAACGGCACCATCAGAAAAAACGCCAACATTCCCACCGCAATGAAGGGACGCGTGGCAACATCGGCCGGTATGCTCTTGAGATTAAAGTAACGATCGAACCAAATATACGTCAGCAAATGTAGAGTGCCATAGAAGAATGCGAACAGACCAAGCATCCGCCGAAACTTTATGAGCCAGTTTAACCGCGTTATCTGGCGCGCCGGCGTTACTGCCAGAGTAAACATCAGGAAAAGCAGCGTCAGCAAGCCGGTGGTGCGCGTCGCAAATTCCAAAGGGTTAGCGCCGACGCGTTTGTGATAGACATCCCACAACAGCAACGCCAGCGGCACCAGGGCGTTAACTAATAGGACCAGTTTCGCGAAGCGGGTGTCTTTCATTGAATTGGTCCGTCGTCAGTTGTCAGTAGTGGGTTGTAGTCCGTGTTTTCGAAGTCGCCACAACTAGCAATTCTCTGGACAACGGACAACGGACTACTGACAACTAGCCCCTTCAGTAATCCTTCCGCAAGTCCATTCCGTCGTACAAGTGCGCCACTTGTTCCGCATAACCGTTGAAAAGTGAGGTATTGCGGGCACTAAAGCTCGATTCGCCAATGCGATGCTCCTGCGCCTGACTCCAACGCGGATGCGAAACGTTGGGATTGACGTTCGAATAAAAGCCGTATTCGTTAGGCGCTTGAATGTTCCAGGTTGTCGGCGGTTCTTCAGCAACCAGCGTTATCTTCACAATTGACTTGATGCTTTTGTAACCGTACTTCCAGGGCACTACCAAACGGATCGGAGCGCCGTCCTGCGGCGGCAGAGTCTCGCCATAAAGGCCAGTTGCGAGGATTGCAAGGGGATGCATTGCCTCGTCCAGACGAAGCCCCTCAACGTAAGGCCAGTCGAGTACGCCAGTTGACTGGTTAGGCATCCGCTTCGGATCGAAAAGCGTCTGGAAGGCAACGTATTTGGCTTGCGCTGTCGGCTCCACCTTACTAAGCAACAACGCCAGCGGAAACCCAATCCAGGGAATAACCATCGACCAGCGTTCCACACAGCGCAAACGATAGATTCGTTCCTCAAGTGGAAACTTTAAGAGTTCTTCTAAGCCGAATGTTGCGGGCTTGTTGACCAGTCCCCCGACCGAAACCTCCCAGGGTCGTGAGACGAAACCCATCGCTTCCCGGGCGACACCCGCCTTGTCAGTCGAGAATTCGTAAAAATTATTGTAGTTAGTGATGTCTTCAAGGGGAGTCAGTTTCTCATTTGTCGTAAACCCATTGCGCGACGCATCACTAGTGTTCGCAGCGGTGACGAGTGTTTCGCCTTTGGGTGTCTCAACTGCCGGCGGATTTAGCTTTCGATACAGGAGGCCCGTGGTGGCGGCTGTACCAATCAAGGCAGCACCACGCATGAACTGGCGGCGGTTGAGATAAACCTTCTTGTCCGTGATTTCGCTCGACTTGATCTGGTCAACTGGCTTCATCTGATTGTTTACAATGCCCAAATATTTACGAACGATAGCAAGAAACGGTTTGTGCCGTAGCATTAAGTCGCGCGGATTAGCGAAAACCTTACGAAAAAGCTGCTTGCGGATCACAAACCTTGAGTAAATTGATTCTAACGTAATAGTATCGCGCGCT
Organism: bacterium; assembly: GCA_039930405.1. Taxonomy (GTDB): domain Bacteria; phylum Acidobacteriota; class Blastocatellia; order Pyrinomonadales; family Pyrinomonadaceae; genus PSRF01. Next base: position 6,912 of record JBDTTW010000300.1, on the reverse strand, counting down.
CTAGCGACCGCCTTGAACCCTGGGGTATCCGAAAAAGTGCCAAGCACAACCAACTCATTATCAAGCGAAATAACGTTTCAGCGCGAAGGGCATCGCGCCGCCCTACTCGCCGGTTTTTCCGGTTGGATGCTGGTCGCGTTTGATTTTTTTCTGGTAGTTTTTTCGCTCACCACAATTGCCGAGACTTTCCATCGCCCTGATAAAGCCATTGCGCTCTCAATTGCCCTCACCCTGGGATTTCGCCCAGTAGGTGCGTTCATCTTTGGCCTCCTCGCAGACCGTTATGGCCGGCGGCTGCCGCTGATAATTATTCTTGTCTTTTACTCAGTGGTGGAGGTGCTGACGGGTCTCGCTCCCAATTACGCCACCTTTATGGTTCTTCGTGCGCTTTTTGGAATCGGTATGGGCGGCCAATGGGGTGTTGGCGCATCGCTTACCATGGAGAAAGTGCCGCCCCGCTCGAGAGGAGTACTCTCCGGCCTGCTTCAAGAAGGATACGCAGCCGGATACTTGCTGGCTGCAGCGTGTTATTTCTTCATTTTCCCGCGCTGGGGTTGGCGGCCGATGTTCTTCCTCGGTGGGTTCCCCATCCTGCTCGCCGGCTATGTTTACTTTTATGTGCGAGAGTCGGAGGTGTGGCAGGAGACTCGTCATGAAAGTTGGGGCCAACTCGGCCGCGGTATCGCTTCCCACTGGAAACTGTTTATTTATCTGGTTGTGCTGATGACTATGATGAACTTCGTGTCGCATGGAACCCAGGATATGTACCCCACGCTGCTCAAGCGAGATTGGGGATTTAGTCCCCAGAAAGTAGCCGCTGTCACGGCATTTTCAATGGTGGGCGCGATTATAGGCGGGCTGGTTTTTGGAATCTTATCGGATCGTTACGGACGCCGCCGTGCGATGATCGTGGCCCTCTTGTGCGCCTTAGCTGTTATACCCCTGTGGGCATTCTCGCCTTCATTAGCGCTGTTGGTTACCGGCGGATTTCTAATGCAGTTCATGGTTCAAGGAGCTTGGGGAATCATACCGGCGCACCTTAGCGAGCTTGCCCCAGACTCCGTTCGCGGGTTCCTGCCGGGCTTTGCTTATCAATGCGGAGTGCTGCTGGCCGGCTCGGTCGCCTACATTGAGGCGTTGTTTGCGCAGCGAATGAGTTACTCGACAGCTATGGCAGCAACGGCTGTTACCGTGTTCATCGGGGCCATTGTGATGACGGCGCTCGGCCGCGAGCGTCGCGGCATTCGTTTCGGCAGGGATCCAAAGTCCTCAGCAACTCCTGCGGAACCTGAACTTGTCCGCGAATGACTCAGCGCAACTGCAGCCGCTTTCTGCTGCAGTTCTGAAGGCAGTTCGCAGACTGCTATATCCGTTGGCGAATACGATTAGGCGATAACAACAGGAGCTGGCATGTCGGGCTACTCAAGCACGCCGCTGGTGAAAAAACTAGGCATCAAGGCCGGGCAAACCGTTGCAATCGTCAACCCGCCCAACAAATTTCTGACACAGGAACTGCAACCGCTGCCCGAGAATGTCAGGTTCGGGCCGGCAACAGCGCGCGGACAGCTGGATTTCATAATGCTTTTTGTCAGTTCCGGCAAAGCGCTGCAAAAAGAGCTGCCAAAGCTGAAAAAGAAACTAGCGCGCGACGGTATCCTATGGGTTTCCTGGCCAAAGAAGAGTTCGGGTGTTGAAACCGATCTATCTTTCGACGTTGTTCAACAACTTGGGCTGAAAATTGGACTGGTCGATGTGAAAATCTGCGCGGTAAATGAAATTTGGTCCGGCCTAAAGTTTGTTTACCGATTGAAAGATCGCGCTTCGCTGTGAAGCCAATCAAAACCTTTCGTTGTTCAACGGTGAGACGTGTTGTAGTTCTGTTGTGAGACTTGTAATTCAGTTGCGCGACACTCACAAACGAATTCGCTGCGACTGCTGTTTGAGTGAGTAACTTTACCTCAATCTCGAAAAAGTTTTTCGCTTCATTCAATTTCCGACGCTGCAGTTAGCGAGTCGATCTTGAAAGCGACTAGCGATGGTAGGACCACGCGAGTACGTGTGGAAAGTGTTGCGTGCAACAGACGGCGAACGGTTTGTCCGTAACTAATAAAGCTATGATTTTCCGAAAGAATATTGATGCGCCGCAAAAAGATTTCGTGCGAGCAGCGATCACTTTCGTGTTTAGAATTTTCTTTATGTGATCATCTATCCTCTCGCGAGAGAGTTGTTTGCATTTTCAAATTCGCGTTGCGCACAGCAAACGAGAAACATTTTGCGCGTCGCTGTTGATGGACCACCTTTCATCGAGAAAGCAGTTGCAAAAAACTTACGGATCACTATAATGCGACTCCCTCGTTCGGAAGTGATGTTTGCCGGATGTGAAGCGTTGGAGTCGGACCTGATTTTTATCGTGCCGTAGGTTAATTGCACTTATACATTTTTTGAAATGTCCCCGCTGACCTGCTACACGGTGCCCCGATCAGGTGTTTAGATTGAGTCCTCTTCATTGCAGTGAAGAGTCTCAGGCAAACCAGGCGATGTTCTTGCGTTCTTTAGACGTAGTCGTCCCCAATTAACTCAACGCCAATCTGCTGTCACGGGAGTTTTTCTCAAAGCCCGGACTGTGCGCGAAGTGTTTCTTCCAGACGGGATTTCAATACCAACGGATCAGATTGGAGCCCCAGAAATGACCGAAGAACGGGTTGAGTCGGGCAAAAGCTGCCCCATTTGTTCCCTGCAGTTACCCTTGTCGGAATTTGGCGTTTGTCGCGCCCGCAAAGATGGCAGAAACCTTTACTGCAAAAGTTGTATTCGTAAGAAAGTGACTGACAGCCGACGCGCGTTGAAGGAATACCGCTCGGCACGCAAACGTTATGTCAGTCAACCGCTGCTTGATTCCGCCGACGCAACCTTGAACGATGGCAGCAACGCTTCAACAATGTTTCCCCGAGCTCTAAGTAAGTTATCGCCCTTAGAACGCGTCAGAGAAGCAATTCGGAAAGGTGCACGCACCCAAGTGGATATTGCCCAGCAAACAAAACTAAGCAAAGATGAAATTGGCGATGCGATCGCTAACCTGTTGCTGTGGACGCGGGAGATTAGAACTCAAACAGTGGGCAACACTCGGCTGTACTTCATTAGTGAAGCTACGGAAGCGCTCCAGGCAAATCAGGAAACAAACAACCTGCCGCAGCGTAAACGAGATGTGCCGAGTTCTTTTAGCGCCCTCCATGGATTGATGCCGGGGAAGAAACCGGAAGGCGAAACGGAAAAAATTGGCGGCTGGGTGGCAGCCTAGCCGTAAACCGGGAACCGGGAACCGGGAACTGGGAACTGGGAACTGGGAACTGTAAACCGTTACCTGCTAGTGGGAATTCAGGTCGCTCTTTCATTTCCGTCTTAACGGTTCCCGATTTCCGGTTCACAGTTTCCGGTTCGAGGTTCACGCTGAAAACGCTTCCAAAACCTCGCTGGCGTGATCTTCTGGTTTCACTTTTTCAAACACCTTTTTGATTTTCCCTTTTTCGTCGATCAAAAAGGTTATGCGGTTCACACCCATGTAGCTGCGCCCCATGAACTTTTTCTGTCCGTAAACTCCATACGCGTCCGAAACAGCATGATCGGTGTCGGCCAGCAGCGTGAACGGCAGTTTGTATTTGGCGGCAAACTTCTTGTGCTTCTCCTCACTATCCAATGAGACTCCGAGGACCTTGATCTTCTGCTTTTTATATTCGGCGAAGGCGTCGCGAAACGAACACGCCTCTTTCGTGCACCCAGGAGTGTCGTCTTTAGGGTAGAAATAGAGCACAACTTTTTGGCCCCGCAGATCTTTTAGCCGGACGGTTTCACCATTTGCGTCCTTTACAGTAAAGTCAGGGGCCACGGTTCCTTCTTGCAGCATAGTTTTACTCCAGTCCAACGAAATTAGATGGCGAAGGATTCTAGGCTGGGGCGCCGTTCCAAACAAATTGTTATGCCAAAAAAAACCGCCACCGGCAAAAAAGGTAACTACTGGATGGTTAAGCAGGAACCTGAGACTTACTCCTGGGACGATTTTGTTGCCGACGGCAAGACCGACTGGAGCGGTGTCAGAAACTATCAGGCGCGAAATAACCTGCGTCAAATGACGACCGGCGAGTCCGTCTTGTTTTACCATTCGGGAAAAGACAAAGCGGTCGTCGGTCTGGCAGAAGTAGTAAAACCTGCCTATCCGGATCCGACTGCGAATGACGAACAGTGGGTGGCGGTAGATCTAAAGCCACTTAGAAAACTCACGAATCCAGTGCCCCTGGCCGCGATTCGTTATGACAAGCGCTTAAGCCAGCTGCCTTTGATTCGGCAATCGCAACTCTCCGTGATGCCGCTAACGAAGGATGAGTTTGATGTGATCGTTGCGCTGGGTGCTGGTAATGCCGCAAAAAAGCGGCGGGGAGGCAAAAATGTTTAAGCAAATTGATTACACCATGGTAGTAGTTTCGGATATGCAGCGTTCGGTGGAATTCTATCGCGACAAGCTGGGGCTTCCTTTGAAGTTGCAATCGCCGGAGTGGACAGAGTTTCAGACTGGAACCACTACGCTGGCGCTTCATGGCGGCGGGATCGCGCCGAGCGGTCCGCCGGCGGGCGATCCTTCTAAACAAGCTGGGAGTTGCTCGATTGGCTTCAACGTGGAAGACGTCGACAAGACTTACGAGGAGCTGAAAACCAAGGGGATCCGATTCGTGATGCCGCCGACCCAGCGCGAAGGCGAAGGCATCAAGCTGGCGGTGGCCATCGATCCTGATGGTTTGCCCGTTTCGTTTGCGCAACTGATTGCGCAGACTGCGGCAAGTTAATCAGTATCCCATTTCTGAAAAGCATTACGAGCCGCGGATTAACGCGGATCTTTCGAACCTGATAAAGCTGCCGTCGCGCTTTCACTGACGGCTCGGCGGCAGTGGGCGTCAAGGTTTCTATCTCACCATTTTCTTGATCCGCGCTCATCCGCGTAAATCTGCGTGCAATTTTGCGCCTCTCCGGCTAACTCCACCTCACGATGCGAACTCGCGATAATCGGTGGTATAAACAAGGCTAAGCAATTTGGTAAGCAATCACGAAAGGAGGTTCGCGATGCGTCTCACTGAGATGGTTTCGTGCTCTGGTTGAGCGGCTAAGCTGTCACCGAGCTTACTCGCTCAGGTGTTGAGCGGGCTACCACCACAGCCCAAAGACGAGAACGTGCTGGTCGGTTTTGATAAAGCCGACGACGCCGGAGTGTATCGACTGCGCGACGACCTTGCGATTGTGCAGACCGTCGACTTTTTCACGCCGATTGTTGACGATCCATTTGTTTACGGCCAGATTGCTGCGCTGAATTCCATCAACGATGTCTGGGCGATGGCCGGTACCCCACTGACGGCACTGGCGATTACCTGCTTTCCGAAAAAGGGAGTCGATCCGGCAATTCTTGGCGAGATCATGCGCGGTGGGCAGGAGACGCTGAATAAGCATGGCGTCACATTGATCGGCGGCCACAGTGTAGACAGCGAACAAATCATGTTTGGCTATTCGGTAACTGGAGTGATTGACCCGGCAAAGATTGCCAGCAACGCCGGCGCGCGCCCGGGCGATGTGATCATTCTGACGAAACCTATCGGCACAGGCGTGATTTCGACTGGAATCAAACTGGGGAAAGCTTCGGACGAAATCGTGAGGGCTTCGGTCGAGACAATGATGACACCAGGAAAGTTTGCCGCGGAAGCTATGCGCGAATTCCAAGTGAAAGCCGCGACCGACGTTACGGGTTTCGCGCTAATCGGTCATGCCTGGGAGATGGCGAAGGCGAGCGAGATCACTATAGAAATCGAGGCGAGCGCCGTTCCCTTGATCCAAGGCGCTCTAGAACTGGCGAGAGCAGGAATGCTGACCAGCGGCGACAAAACAAACCGCGAATACATCGGCGAAGACATTGAAGTCGGCGAGGCCGTGGACAAGAACCTGGTTAAGTTGCTTTTCGATCCGCAAACGGCGGGTGGGATGTTGATTGCGATCTCCGCTGATCGCGCTGACGACTTGCTTGGGCGGCTGCGGGAAAATTATCCTCAAGCTAAGAAAATCGGACGTGCCCTGAAACCTGCGGGACATGCAATGGTCGTACAGTCTGCCTAGGAATTCGTAATGGCTTCTACAATCGGTGAAATGTTGGCTCCAAAGACGAGCTCGATCATCGAGCTCTTCAAGAGCGTGCGCGCGCGCACCATGGAAATCGTGGCGCCGCTGGAGATCGAAGACTACGTGATTCAGACGGCCGAGTTTATGAGCCCGCCGCGCTGGCACATCGGTCACACGTCATGGTTCTTTGAAACGCTGCTGCAAACTTATAAACCCAGTTATCAAGTTTACTCGCAGGAGTTTCTCTTCTACTTCAATTCCTATTACGAGGGGTTTGGCGCGCGCATTGAAAGACCGAAGCGCGGCACGAAATCGCGGCCGACCGTTCGCGAGACGGTCACGTATCGCAGTCATGTCGACGAACAGGTGCTGCGGTTTCTCGAGACTATAGAAACACAGCGCGACGCATTAACGATTTTGGCGCTGGTGCGGCTTGGACTCGAGCACGAGATGCAGCACCAGGAATTGCTTGTTTATGACATCAAGCATCTCCTCGTCGATCAGTTTGACGCGCATATCAAGCAGGCGCCGCCAGCAACGGTTAAAGTTGAAGGCATGGCAGAGATTGAAGGTGGACTGTTCTGGTTGGGGTTCGGAGTCCAAAGTCCAAAGTCCAAAGTTCAAAGTCCTCTTAATTACGATTTCGCGTTTGATAACGAAAAGCCGGCGCATCAAGTGTTCCTTCAGGATTTCGCCCTCGACCGCGCACTGGTCAGCAACGGCGATTATCTCGAGTTCATTCACGACAATGGCTACCAGGAT
>JBDTTW010000299.1:0-3340 GCA_039930405.1 bacterium | reverse complement strand
TCTTTCACCGACAAAGTGTCGGCGATTTCACGATAGGAGAGTCCCTGATGTCTCAGCAACAAACAACTGCGCATCGGCTCTTTAAGCTTGTCCAACGCGCGTCTTGTCTGCTCGATTTCTAGGTTACGGCTGTAATCCTCGTCAGGCGCGGGCGCGAACCAACCCTCGCCCGCCGTATTCTTGTGATATTCATTGTCACGCGTCAGCGATCGTGTGTTGCCGCGAATCGTGTTGCGCGCAACATTCAAGGTGACACGCAAAAGCCAGGCGCGCAACAACTCCTCGCCTGGCTTCGAATCAAGATTACGATAGAGCCGTAAAAAAACTTCCTGCGTAATGTCCTCTGCCAGTGCCGCATCGCGAACTACCGAGCACGCCGTGCGAAACACGGCCCGGTGATGAAGCGTAAAAGCCTCATCGAAGCTGAGCGGCGGCGCTACAGTCGCGATTTCGTCAGGCATCAAATTTACTAAGGCTCTGGCTTGTCCGCTCATTTAAACCGCTCTCAGGAAACAAACACCGCAACCGGCTCGCTTGTGGCAACTTTAATCACAAAACGGCCGTTAACTGTTTTTGCGTTTTTATTGTAGTCTGAATCCTGATTTGCGACCAAAACGACGGCGCCAATGCAATAAGACAACTGCGGAGAGACACTGCTTGAACGAGCAGCGTCGTGCGAAAGTTCTTGAAATCCTAAATAATTGAGCAAGTCCTTGACGGCAGCGAAACCAAACGATGCACTTCTGAATAGCCCGTTCATGCGCGCGTGCCGGCGCGAGGCGGTGGAATACACGCCTATCTGGCTGATGCGCCAGGCCGGTCGTTACATGCAGGAATATCGTGATGTCAGGGCGAGCGTCGGTTTCCTGGAATTGTGCAAAACGCCAGCGCTGGCGGCCGAAGTGACGGTCACGGCCGCAGAACGGTTAGGAGTCGACGCGGCGATCATTTTTGCCGACATTTTGCTGCCGCTGGAGCCGATGGGCTTGCAGCTTGAATTTACCAAAGGCGATGGGCCGGTGATTCACAATCCGGTTCGGGCCGCGGCTGACGTTGAGCGCCTGATTGAGATTGAAGACGTAGGCGCACTTGACTTTGTGTTTGAGGCAATTCGCCACACGCGACGCGCTCTTCGCGAAGACCTTCCGTTAATCGGATTTGCTGGTGCGCCATTTACGCTCGCTTCGTACATCGTCGAAGGCGGCAGTTCGAGGAACTACGTGCACACAAAGTCGTTGATGTATAACGACAGCGGCGCCTGGCACGCGATGATGTCGCTGATTTCGCGCGCACTCGTTAAATATTTGAACCGCCAGATCGACGCCGGCGCACAAGCGTTGCAGTTGTTTGATTCATGGGTTGGCTGTCTCAGTCCGGATGATTACCGGAAATACGTCCTGCCACACACGCGGAGTGTGATTGCCGGAATCACTTCAAACACGCCAGTCATTCATTTCGGCACGAGCACGGGCGAGCTGCTGAAACTGATCAGCGAAGCCGGAGGAAACGTGATTGGCGTTGACTGGCGCGTGCGCTTGGATGAAGGCTGGGAAAGAATCGGCCACGACAAAGCGGTGATGGGTAACCTCGATCCGGTGGCGCTGTTTGCAAACCGTGAGCACCTGCGCGCGCAAGCGAAGACGATTCTCGACCAGGCCGGTGGCCGTCCCGGGCACATCTTTAATCTCGGTCACGGAATCCTGCCGGAAACCCCCGTCGAGAATGTGATTGCGCTGGTCGAGATGGTCCATGAGATGAGCTCGAGGTAGCACAGACTTTGGTCGGAACGGTCAACTCTTTGGAGTGCGGCGGCCCGGTGCCGCTTTGGCCTGCACCACACTCCGCAGCGCAGCGAGAAGCATTCAACTATGACGGGCCAGTTGACTCAGTCGGACCAAAGCGCTGCCAGGCCAGCGCACTCCAAAAAAGTTGTCTCTTCCATGAACTCTTCATTCGACGCATTGCTAGTCGTCTCCTTTGGCGGGCCTGAGGGCATGGACGATGTAATTCCCTTCCTCGAAAACGTGCTGCGCGGTAGAAACGTACCGCGCGAACGAATGCTTTCGGTTGCCAAGCACTACGAATTGTTTGGCGGCGTCAGTCCCATCAATGAACAAAATCGCCAACTGATTGCGGCTTTGAAAAAAGAGTTGGCTGACAAGGGCCCGAACCTCCCAGTTTATTTTGGCAATCGCAACTGGCAGCCGTTGCTGGCTGACACGCTCAGGAAAATGCGTGACGACGGAATTCAGAACGCGCTGGCGTTTGTGACTTCGGCTTACAGCTCGTACTCGAGTTGTCGTCAGTATCTGGAAAACATCGCCGAAGCGCGCGCGGTGGTTGGTGATGACGCGCCCCGAGTGGAAAAGCTGCGCGCATTTTACAATCATCCTTTGTTCATCCAGGCGAATGTTGAGAATGTGCGCGCCGCGCTTGAGAGAATTCCTGCTGAGCAACAAAACAGCGCGCAGCTCGTCTTCACGGCCCACAGCATCCCCGATTCGATGGCGAAAAACTGCGATTACGAAGTGCAGCTCGGGGAAACGAGCCGGCTAATTGCAAACGAGTTAGGCGTCGAGCGTTGGCGCCTGGTCTTTCAAAGTCGCAGCGGGTCACCGGCGCAACCATGGCTCGGTCCGGATATTTGTGACTACTTGCGGGAAGTACCCGCGGCTGGCGTCACCGCTGTCGTCGTCGCGCCGATCGGTTTCGTCTCGGACCATATGGAGATCATTTACGACCTCGATACTGAGGCCAAGGCGCTGTGTGGCGAGCTTGGTTTGAATCTGATTCGCGCGGCGACCGCGGGCACGCATCCGATGTTTGTAGCAATGATTCGCGAACTGATCCAGGAACGCATCGATCCGGAAACGCCGCGACGATTTCTGGGTGCAATGGGAGCCCGCAACAACATATGCCATGCAGATTGCTGCGCTTTGGTTTGAGGGTGGCATAGACTTCAGTCTGTGGCTGCGCTCGCCAACACAGACTAAAGTCTGTGCCACTATCCAAACACAGACTAGAGTCTGTGCCACTTAGATTAAGATGAAACGCGTTGCCATCATCGGCGCCGGCATCGCCGGACTCGCGGCCGCGCACCGGCTGCTGGAGCGAAGCACTGAAACCGGCGAACCGCTTGAGCTGCTGATTTTCGAAGCGGGACCGCGACTTGGCGGCATCATCAAGACCGAAGAGCGCGACGGGTTTCTGCTTGAGCAGGGGCCGGATTCCTTCATCACCGAAAAACCGGCAGCCATTGAACTCGCTCGACGGCTTGGCCTCGAGTCTCACGTAATTCAAACGAACGAAACCCACCGCCGCAGTTTCATTGTTCGTGGCA
>JBDTTW010000298.1:0-6355 GCA_039930405.1 bacterium | reverse complement strand
GCCAGTACGCTGTTGTTGTCAATTCTCGGTTCGCCACGCCGGAAAGCCGAAACCATTACGGCCAGACCAATCAGCACAACTAAAAATAAAACTACCACCACGCTGGTGATTATTAGAACCGTCTTACGCGTTCGCGACATTGCCATAGTATCTCCAACCTCAAACTAAATTATCGGAATGATTTGTTCGCTGTGTGAGTACGTTTGGTGAGCGGAAAAGGTTTAGCGGAACAGTGGGCAGTGGGCAGTGGGCAGTAGGACTGAGCAGTAGGTGCCACGAATAATAAATAAACCCGATAATACAGGCGTATTTTCCGTCCAACTGCACACAGCCCCCTGCTCACTGCCCACTGTTCTTGACTATCCAACCGCCGCCGACCACCTCATCGTCGCGGTAGAACACGGTCGCCTGACCGGGTGTAATAGCGCGCTGCGGCGAGTCAAAAGTAACCTGGACCCGATTGTTGGGAAGCGGCACGAGAGTCGCCGGCGCTGCCGTGTGACGATAGCGAACGCGCACATCAGCACGCACCGCATCAATCGGCGTATCCAGCGCCACCCAATTTACGCCCGCTGCCGTAAAACTTTTGCCGGCAAGTTCATCATCATTGCCGACTACCACGCGATTGCGGGTGGCATCTATTGAAACAACGTACAGCGGCCTGCTGCTTGAGATCCCGATGCCGCGACGCTGACCCACCGTATAACGGTGAATTCCGGCGTGCTGGCCAATCACCTCGCCGCGCGTGTCCACAATTTCACCCTCGCCAGGCAAACGTTCCTCTTCATCTGTTGCCGCAAGATAGCGATCGATAAAGCCGGCGTAGTTGCCGTCGGGCACAAAACAGATTTCCTGCGACTCCGCTTTTTCCGCGACGGCCATGCTGTGATCGCGCGCAACCTCGCGTACCTCAGCTTTGGACATTTCACCCAACGGGAACATCGCGCGCGAAAGTTGATCCTGAGTCAGCTCCCACAAAAAATACGACTGGTCCTTTTCGGGATTGCGTCCGCGGAAAAGCCGGTAACGATTTGCAGTCTCGTCACATTCGACGCGCGCGTAGTGACCGGTGGCAACTTTGTCGCAGCCGAGACTCTCAGCCAAACGATCGAGCGAAGCAAACTTTAGCCGGCTGTTGCAGGCGACGCAGGGAATCGGGGTTTCACCGTTGAGATAGCTCGAGACAAATGGTTGCACCACATCGCGCTCGAAATCTTTCTCGAGGTTCAGCACGTAAAACGGAAAGCCAAGCTCTTCGGCGACTCGGCGCGCGTCGTAGACATCGTCCAGCGAACAACAACGCGACGGCAGCGGATCGCCGTTCTCATCTTTGTTGATGCCGCGTCGCTGGTCCCAGAGCTGCATCGTAAAGCCGACCAGCTCGTGACCCTGCCCCTTTAATAGGGCCGCGGCTGCCGAAGAATCGACACCGCCCGACATTGCTACAGCTATCTTCATTAAGTTTCGAGTTTCGAGTTCCGCGTTTCGAGTTCGCTACGCAATACTCTAGAATACCGTAGAACGATACCAGTCGTCAGTCGCTAAGAAAAAGTTCTTACCTAACGACCTGTTTTTGCTGGAATTAGGCTAAAAAGGAACTTTGAAACTCGAAACTCGAAACCAGTAACTCGAAACTATTTACCTATGTCCGAACGCGCCATCGAAGAATTCCAAATCACCGAAGAACCGTATTACTTGCCCGTAAACGGTGAAGTTGATCTGTTTACCGCCGCGCACACCGCGCGCCTGCCGGTGATTCTGAAAGGACCAACCGGCTGCGGCAAAACGCGGTTCGTCGAGCATATGGCCTGGCGGCTCGAGCGTCCGCTGATTACCGTTGCCTGTCATGAAGATCTGTCGTCGACCGATCTGGTTGGCCGTTTTCTGCTCGAAGGCGAGGAAACAGTTTGGCACGATGGTCCATTGACCTCGGCCGTGCGCAACGGCGCCATCTGTTATCTCGATGAAGTCGTCGAGGCGCGCAAGGACACGGTCGTCATCATCCATCCGTTGACGGATCACCGGCGCCGGCTGCCGATTGAAAAGCGCGGCACCATACTCGACGCGCCGCCGGATTTCATGCTGGTCGTTTCTTACAATCCCGGCTATCAATCCATTCTCAAGGATCTAAAACAATCGACGCGGCAACGTTTTGTGGCGATTGATTTTGATTACCCGCCGGCGGAGTTGGAAACCGAAATCGTGGCGCGCGAAGGTGGAGTTGACGAAGGCACGGCGCGCGACCTGGTGCTTATCGGCCAGAAGGTGCGTAACCTGCGCGGCCATGGTTTGGAAGAAGGCGTCTCGACGCGTCTGTTAATTTACGCCGCGCAACTAATCACTCTCGGCATCCCGCCAGTTACCGCCGCGAACGTAGCCATGTGCTCGCCTATCACCGACGATCGGGAGCTGCAACGCAGCATTCGCGAGATCGTGACGACGGTGATTTAGAAATGGTTCCCACGTATGAGCAAGTACGATAAACTTCTGTTTCAGATTTTGCGTGGAACTGTCGATGCAAACGTTGACTTTGAGGACTTGCGTGGGTTGCTGCAAAGGATTGGCTTTGAGGAGAGAATTCGTGGTAGCCATCACGTGTTTCGTAAAGAAGCGGTACTTGAAAAGATCAACCTATAGCGCGATGGCAACAAGGCTAAGATTTATCAAGTCCGGCAAGTGCGAGCCGTACTGTTGAAATACAAGCTTGGAGGCGACCTGTGAAACACAAGTACGAAATCATTATTTATTGGAGCAATGAGGATCAGGCTTACGTCGCTGAGGTGCCGGAACTTCCGGGTTGTACGGCTCACGGGGATACTCATGAGCTTGCTCTTTCAAGTGCCAACGAAGCAATCCAATTGTGGATCGAGACGGCCCAAGAATTCGGCGATCCAGTACCTGAACCCAAAGGACAGCGCCTCATGCTCGCCTAATGTTTTCCTGCTTGCGCCTGGACCCGCCAATCAATGCAGAACGAGACCGAAGACTCGAACACTTCCTCCGAACGCCAGTCGTTTCTGAAACTAACGCGCGACATAGCGACTTTGCCGCTGGATCAATCCGCTGCGGCACTGGAAATCGGAGCCGCGATAGCGGCCATCTCTCTGCGCGCCGGCAGTGAATTTTTGCGCGAAGTGCCGCAAGCGGCCCGCGTGCTGAGTGCAACAGAATTGCGCGAATGGGGCGAGTTGGGCCGTCGTCTGGCAATGAGTGATGTTGAGACGGCTGTCTCGTTTTTCGCCGCCGGCGTTGCGCAACTACAAACGCTTTCTTCCCCTGCGCGTGCCTCAGTTTTCCAACTCTGTTCGCGGCAGCTTGGCCTGTCAACTCCTATTGCAATTGAAACCTTTCGTACTGCAGCGGCACTTGCAGACAGCTTTTCGGATGCAAGTCTCTTGACGGCTGTGTTGGACGTTGCGTCCGACATCGCACGGCGTTCGGCGCGACACAGCGCCGACTTTTTAAATAAAACTCCCGAAGTAGTGAAGCGGCTCGAGGCTTTCGGCGATCCTGATATTTTGCAAGCAGCGATCGCGATGGCCGCGAGCTTTGCCGCACGCGCTGGCGGCATCGCGGCTGACGCCTGGGAATCGCTTCCGGAAGCAATTGAACACCTAAACAAAGATGAAGTTACCAGGTTGCTCGAACAGACCATGGTGTTCCTCGAGCGCGGCGGTGGCGCCGCACTGCAGTTATTAGTTGTCGGCGGCGAGTTTTTGCGACTGTTGCCCGAGGCGTTTGACGAATGGCTTGAATTGCTTGCGGCGGTGGCCCAGCACGGCAATGCGAGTCTGGTTGCTTTTGTGCGCAGCAGTCCACGCTTTGTTCGCATTCTGGTTTCGCACACCAAACATGAAAGCGCGGTTGACCTGGCTGTGCGCGTGATCCGCGTCACGCGCACAATTGCAAAAGTCGACAGCGAGGCCGCACTTGCATGTTTTCGTTCCAGCGCAGTCGCGTTGCGCAACGTGACCATCGAACAGTTTGAAGAGTGGGCCAGGCTGGGTCTTGCTTCGACCGGAAAAGATGCGCGCGCGCGACGCAGTTATTTTGCGTTGGAAACGCGGGGCAGTCATGATGCGTTGCGCAGTGGCAATCAGGGACTCGCTTTGGAATCGGTGTCTCACATTCTGCGTTTGTATGTTGAGGGCCTGACCGGTAACGAAGTGGAAATCAGCTCGCTGGCGGCGGTGCCGGTGGAAGCGCGCATCGGCGACGGGCGCACGATACAGCTGCCGGCGGCGGTGGCGGAGTTTGGCGACGATGAGCTCGACTTCTGTCTCTACAAAGTGCTGGCGGCGCATGCAGCCGGACAGATTGAGTTTGGCACTTATGAGCGTGGAACAGTTGAACTGCGTGCAGCTTGTAAAGCGATTCAGGAAGAGTTTGATCCGCGGAACAATGCCGCCCGAGATGCTTTTGCAGTTGCTGATGAGTTAGTGGGACAGGCGTCCTCGTCTGTTCCTGAAGAAAACGGGACAAGCAGGAATGCCTGTCCTACCGCTGTCGACTACCGGGCCGTGCTCCAGTTGTTTCCGGACAAGCAACTCGCCAGCAGAATTTTTGGCACGCTGGAAAATTGCCGCATTGATCGGCGCCTGCGAAGAAAATATCGCGGGCTGTCTCGCGATCTGGATTTGATCCGCGAGCATTTGCGTCGCAGCCGTCCTTCCGTGCTTGAGCTGCCGTCGGCGCTGCTTCCTTTTGAATTGCTTTTCCAGACCACGCTGCTGGGTGGCGCTACCGACGACGCGCGCCAGTATTACGGCCAGATTGTTTCCGAATTGGAGACCATAACGGAGCAATACTTGTCGCCGGGCAAAGCCACGGTTGCTGACAGCTTGATGGCTACCAGTCGCGCCTATTCATTATTTCAATCGGTTACGCCTGCCGAGGAGTCTGTGCAGCAGTTGGAAACCGAGCAGGAGTTTTCTGAGGATGAGGACGAGGAAGCTGAGAGTTTCCAGCGCATTTCGTCTCAGCAAAATCCGCAGCGGCGTGACGCGCGCGATTTATTCAACGCCTGGAACGATCCCAACAGTGAAGGCGAACCTGATGAACTGGCCGGCGCGGAAAGTTGGAGCGAAGGCGAGTTTCCCGAACAGGCAATTGAAGAAGGCGAAGTCGCCTACAACTATGACGAGTGGGACCGAGAGTTAACTGATCATCGCCTGGGTTGGTGCCGCGTGATTGAAAAAAAAGTGAAACACGGCGATCGCGAGTTTGTTGAGCAGACTCGCGAGCGGCACCGTGGCGTCATCTCATCTATCCGCCACCAGTTTCAATTGATGAAGCCGGAGGAGCTGACGCGCGTAACGAATGAACTGGACGGCGAAGAATTTGATTTGAACGCTGTGATCGACTACGTCATCGATCGCAAAGCCGATGGCCAGCAATCAGAGCGACTTTACACCAAGCGCTTGCGACGACAGCGCGACGTGGCAGTTTCGTTTCTGCTGGACCAATCGTCGTCAACAGCACGCACGATTGGTCGTCATCCGCTGCAGCCGTACACGCGGCCAGGCCGGCGCATCATCGAGATTGAAAAGGAAGGATTGGTTTTGATGAGCGAAGCGCTCGAAGCCGTCGGCGATGTTTACTCAATTAACGGCTTCACGTCGGAGGGACGGCGCAACGTAAAGTTTTATGTGGTTAAAGACTTTGCTGAGAAGTATTCGGATGAAGTGAAGCAACGGATTGGCGGAATCAATTTTCAGAACAACACGCGGCTCGGCGCCGCAATTCGGCATGCGTCGGCAAAACTTGCGAAACAGACGGCGCGCACGCGGCTATTGATAGTGTTGTCGGACGGGCGGCCTTACGACCACGATTACGGCGACGCGCGTTATGCCCGCGAGGACACCCGCGAGGCGCTGCGACAGGCGAAGATTCAGGGCATTACGCCGTTTTGCATTACCATCGATCGCGAGTCGGAAGCTGAGCTGAAGGATCTTTACGGCGATATTGGCTATACGATTATTGATGATGTGCTGACGCTGCCGGAGCGGATGCCGGGGATTTATCGCCGCCTAACGACTTAAAGAGTGGCATAGACATTAGTCTGTGGCTGCCACGACAGCACAGACTATAAAGTCTATGCCACTATTTCCTCCCAAATCCACCCCCTCCGGGAGTTTCAATCCGCACGCGATCGCCGGCTTTTAATTCCCAACTTCCTTTTGAACCAAGCTTGCGCGTTTTGCCATCGCTGATGATCGCAGCGCTGCCTGGCTTTCCATCTTCACCACCCCGCAATCCATAGGGTCCGCGCTTGCGTCTATCCGCAAGCAAAGACATGTGCGCTGGCGCCAGGGTTTCGATCTCGCGAATCACGCCGTCGCCGCCGCGATGTTTT
>JBDTTW010000297.1:0-4479 GCA_039930405.1 bacterium | reverse complement strand
GCGATCAGCATGCCTTCGATCAGCATGTGCGGATCGCGCTCCATTAGGTAGCGATCCTTGAACGTGCCGGGCTCCGACTCGTCTGCATTGCAAACGACGTATTTGGGCTTTGGCGAATCCTTGGGGACGAAACTCCATTTCATTCCGGTTGGAAATCCCGCGCCGCCGCGGCCGCGCAACGCCGATTTCTTCAGTTCGCTGATGACGTCGTCGGGCGACATCGAATCAAGCACCTTCTTGATCGCTTCATAGCCGCCGTGCTTGCGATACACGTCGAGGCTGCGCGAGTTTTCCAGATGAACTCTCGCGAGCTGCAGCGGTTCACATCCTATGGCGCCGATGAACATAATCGTTTGTCAGTGGTTAGTTGTCCGTTGTCAGTTGCCCGTTGTTAGTTGTCGTTCGTCGTCGACAGTTCTTTTGCAACTGACAACGAACAACTGACCACTGACAATCTTTAAGTCAACGAATCAAGAATCTGATCCACCTTTTCTGTTGTCAGATTCTCGTGGTAATCAAAACCGATCTGAAACATTGGCGCGGTCCCACACGAGCCGAGGCATTCGACCAGTGAAACAGTAAACTTGCCGTCCGCAGTTGTTTCCCCCGGCTTGATGCCGAGCTTCTTACAAACGTGATCGGTGATGCCGGGCTCGCCCATGATCTTGCACGACAGCGTCTTGCAAATTTGAATGTGATACTTACCAACCGGCTGCGTGTAGATCATCGAATAAAACGTCGCCACTTCCCAGATATCGGTGATACGCAACCGCAAACGCCGGGCAAGATAAGCAACGCCCGGCGCGTCCAGGTAACCACGCTCGCGTTGCACGATGAACATCAAGGGCAGAATCGCCGAGCGCATTACTGGATACTTCGCCAAATGCCGATCAATCTCACTTTCGACTTCCGGCGAGAACGTCGCAATCCCTTCCGGCATCTGCACCGGCTGCGAAAGCGGTTGAATTTGGACGGGCTGCTGACTCATAGACTTATTCGTTTGCCGGCAGATGCTTAGTTGGTTTATTGCCCAAGACAACGAACGCCAGGGGAATAGTTGTAGCCACTCCGATCAGGAAGAGTGTCCAGCCAACCGCGCGGCGCTGTTTCCGATCAAGTTTGTCGGCAAGTATGAGCGCGATTCCGGCGCCGAGTGCGCCACGCGTCGCGCCGATTAGAGCCATTTCAGGAATCGTCAAAGTAGTCTTGCGCACTGCAATTCTCCGTTACCGATCAATTTCTCCCAGGACAATATCCAGCGATCCGATAATCGCGACAATATCTGCGACCATGCAGCCTTCCGACATGTGCGGCAGCGCGGATAGATTGACAAAACTTGGCCCACGGAAATGCACCCGTGACGGCTTTGGACCACCATCGGACTTGACGTAAACGCCGAGTTCGCCTTTGGAAGCTTCAATCGGGTGATAGACTTCGCCGGCGGGCACGTCAAAACCCTCGGCGACGATCAGGAAGTGATGAATCAACGCATCCATGTGCGTCTTCATCGCTTCGCGATCCGGCAAAACAACTTTCGGCGCATCGGCTTTCACTGGTCCCGGCCGCAAACGTGACAACGCCTGCGCTACAATCTTGTGCGACTCCTTCATCTCGCGCATGCGCACCAGGTAACGCGCCCAAACGTCGCAATCGCTTTCGGTCGGCACTTCAAAATCATACTTCTCATAACCGGTGTAGGGATTGGCCCGGCGAATATCCAGGTCCACGCCACTGCCGCGCAAACATGGACCAGACAAGCCCCAATCAATTGCATCCTCGGCAGAAATGTAACCGACACCCTGCGTGCGCTTTTGGAAGATTCTGTTTCCGGTCAGCAGCGTGTGAAACTCATCAACTGCTTTTAGAAATCCGTCCTGAAACTGTTGCACGCGCCGCTCAAATCCGGCGGGCAAGTCCATCATCAAACCGCCAATGCGGAAATAAGAAGGCGTCAGCCTGCCCCCGGACGCTGCTTCGATGAGATTCAATATCTTTTCGCGCTCGCGGAAGCAGTAAAAGAAAACGGTCATGGCGCCGATGTCGAGCGCATGTGTGCCCAACCAAACCAGGTGCGAGGCAATGCGTTGCAACTCGCAGGTCAGCACGCGAATCGTTTGTGCGCGTTCGGGTATCTCCAACCCAAGCAGCTTCTCGACCGCCATCACGTACGCCAGGTTGTTGCCCAGTGGATTCAGATAATCCATGCGATCGGTGATGACTATGCCCTGCTGATACTTTTTGTATTCAAAGAGCTTTTCCATCCCCGTGTGGAGATAGCCGATGTCGGGCGTCGCCTTGACCACCATCTCGCCGTCAAGCACCAGCTCCAGGCGCAACACGCCGTGCGTCGACGGATGCTGCGGCCCCATCGAGATAGTCATCTGGGTGTCGAGCGGACGATCGACGACCTCAAACTGCGGCGGAATGTTAACGGCGGAACTCATAAAGTTTCGAGTTTCGAGTTTCTAGTTCCGAGTTCGTGTTTCGTTGTTAACTCGAAACTCGAAACTCGGAACTCGAAACTACTTCAAACTGTACGGCTCATACCCGCGCAACGGAAAGTCCTTGCGCAGTGCGTGACCCTGCCAGTCATCCGGCAAAAGAATCCGGCGCAAATCCGGATGACCATCAAAAATTATCCCCAGCAAATCGAAAGTTTCGCGCTCGTGCCAATTGGCCGTGCGCCACACGCCGGTGACTGTCGGCACATGCGCATCTTCTTCCGCAAGCACCACCTTCAGGCGCAGGCGATGATGTTTGGTTGTGGAAAAGAGATGGTAGTTGACCTCAAAGCGCGGCTCTTCTTCAACGCCGCGGTCAGCGCCGGAAATGTCAGCCAGAAAATCAAATTTCGCTTCCGGCGCACTCTTTAAGTGCGCACAAACGGAAACAATGTGTTCGCGCGGAACCACCACCGTTGTTTCACCAAAAGCCTCGCTGCTGGAAATAATCCATTCCGCATTCAACTGCTGCAATGCAGTTGCTAAAGGCGTTGGCGGATTTTGAGTAGCATCCCTTGCCGCGTTTTCCGGCGGATTGTTTTCGCTGTTTGCCCCAGTCGTCATGAACTATGTGCCGAACGTTCGCTATCCGCAAAGAGCTTACGAAGAACGTCGCCTTTCGTGCCGGGAAGCTATGGAGTAGGGCCGCGATTCGGGGGGTAAAGTGCTTGCTGTCGTTGAGCCATCGGTAATTGGCAAGGTGCCGGGAACAAAGGCTTGGCGCGCTTCCTGTTCAGGCACGTCGCGACGATCGCGCGATGACTCTTTCATAACCTTGTCCTGCAACATCATGACCGCGTGAATCAACATCTCGGGGCGCGGGGGACATCCGGGAATGTAAACATCCACCGGCACAATCTTGTCGACACCCTGAACGATTGCGTAGTTATCAAAAACTCCACCCGAGGTGGCGCAGGCGCCCATCGAGATTACCCATTTTGGTTCGGGCATTTGATCGTAGATGCGGCGCAGGACGGGCGCCATCTTCCGGGAAACGCGTCCGGAAACGATCATCACATCCGCCTGCCGCGGGCTGGCACGAAAAACTTCAGATCCAAAACGGGCCAGGTCGTTGCGCGACGAAGTGGCATTCATCATCTCGATCGCACAACAAGCCAAACCAAACGTCGCCGGCCAAAGCGAGGACTTGCGCGCCCAGTTGATCAAAGAATCGAGCCGGGTAGTCAAAACTTCCGGCAGCGCTTCGGCGATTATGTTTTCCAGTCCCATGTCAGTACCTACCGTAAATCGTGAATCGTGAATAGTAGTAACGGTTTCATTCCACCGGCCCGATTAAGCTGCAGTGCGGGTCTGTTGCCGTTTGCGCTGGTCCATATCGTGGAGCAGTCGCGCTTCGCCTTCAGCTTCGCGCCGCGCGCTCTCGTTCCAATCGAACGCGCCTTTCTTAATCACATAAATGTAACCGGCCAAGAGGAGGGCAACAAAAACCATCATCTCGACATAAATCAGGGTTCTCAAACCGAACGCCGGGCTGGCAAGCGTCTTAAAGACCACCGCCCAGGGCACCAAAAAGATGACTTCAATGTCGAACAAGATGAAGATCATCGCGATCAGATAAAACTTGACCGAGAAGCGTTCGCGCGCAGTGCCGACCGGATCTTTGCCGCACTCGTACGGCATCATCTTGGTGCGGGTGCGCTTTCGCTGACCGATGAATTGCGAAATAAAAATATTGCCGACAGCGAAGCCCGCCGCGACGATGAAGATCAGCAGTATCGGTAGATAGTCTGAAAGACGAAAAGCCATCGTTACGATATTCCACTCAAATCAGATCAATCCGCAGACGCTACTTCACTTGAGCGAGTGCAAATGCCTGACCAAGATTGAGAATCATTGTACAAGCCGAATCGTAGACCAAGTGATCTGGGGTGTCAAGCAACCTTATGATCACGAAAGCGTGCTAAAAATTTGTTAATTGACCCTGAAAAAACCGCTATGTTAACTTCGATCCAGCGGC
>JBDTTW010000296.1:0-7973 GCA_039930405.1 bacterium | reverse complement strand
GCACTCAATTTTTGCCCCGCTTCGACTTTTTCCGCGGTGGTGCAAACTTTGGCGGCCCAGTCATCGCGCCGAAATTCGGCGAAGGTGGTCCCTCATGGTGGAAGGGCAAAGATAAGCTGTTCTTCTTTGCTTCTTATGAGCGGTTGCAAGTCGGTTTCGGCGCTGCGCCCGCAGGCATTACCGCTCTGACGGCCAACGCCTTGTCCACGATTGCAGCGACACCGGGAGTGTCGGCGACGAACCTCAGCATCTATCGCCAGTTCGTGCCAATCGCCGCGGTCAACAACTCCGGCACGATTAACTTCTGCGGAGTTCGTCCCGATGCAGATGGCCAGTGTGCGGCGGCGAACGTTCTAGCGCTTCCAATCGGAACGATCGAGTTGCCACCGCAACCTCAGTTCAACAAGCAGAACAACTTCGTACTTAACCTGGACTATACCCAGAGTTCGAAGACGCAGCATCGCGCGCGCTATAACTGGACCGACAACTACGGTGTAGGCCTGGCCGGCTTGCCGATTTTCAACGAGCCGGTGCCTAACAAGCAGCGACTGTTCTCGTACACTCTGCTGCACACGTTTACTTCCAATCTGACGAACGAAACTCGGCTCGCCTACCGGCGCACCGACACATCGTTCCCCGTTACCACCTCGTTCCGCTTCCCGGGTTTGGACACGACTTTCCCGAACCTCGGCTTGCTCGATCTCGGTGTGGACATCGGTCCTAACGGAAACTTCCCGCAGACGGGTATCGAAAACAACTACCAGGTAGTCGATAACGTTTCCTATCTCATGGGCAATCACTCATTTAAGTTTGGCGGCGACTTCCGGCAACAAATTTCGCCACAGACTTTTACACAGCGTGGACGCGGTGACTATCAGTATTCCGAGTCGCAGTTCTACTTCTACGACTTAAGGCCTGACGTTACTGCTCAGCGCAGTGTGGGTGATGCGGTCTACTACGGTACGCAAAAAATCCTGTACGCCTACGCGCAGGACGACTGGCGCATCCGTCCCAATCTAACGTTGAATCTTGGTGTCAACTACTCGTACCAGGAACCACCGAAGGGGACACAGGCACAGGCGCTCAACGCCATCTCCAGCGTGCCTGGACTAATCGACTTCCATGCGCCTATCGCGCAGAAGAAGAACTTTTCGCCAAAGGTAGGCTTCGCCTGGTCACCTGATTATAAGGAAGGGATGTTGGGCCGCGTTCTTGGGTCAGGCGGCAGGAGTTCGCTCCGTGCCGGGTTCTCGATGTCTTACGACTACATCTTCGATAACCTTTACATCCTGTCGCTGCCGCCACAGGCGCAGCAAACGGTCGATACATCGGTTGGTGGCGCTGATGCCGCGGGTAACGCGTTTCTATATACGCCGAATTACCTGGCCAATGGTGGCATCCGTAACGTGCTTGTTCCCGCGGCTACCAGTGCGGCGGCAGCGCGCGGCGCAACCAGCGCCTTCCTCGCCGATCAGGAAGTGCCTTACTCCCTGACCTGGACCGCCAGTTTCCAACGGCAATTGGGTCAGAACTGGATGTTCGAAACGCGTTATCTGGGAACTCGAGGCATACACCTCCTGACTCAGAACCGCATCAATCGCCAGAACAAAGTGGGCAACGGACTTTCCGGTCTGCCAACCTATCTGACGCGTCCCAGCCAGGCTCAACTCGATGCCTTGAGTCTTACCTTGACGCAAATCAATGCGCGGCCGAATTTTGTGCCGAGCTATTTCAACGCTGGATTCAATAACCCCGGCAGTATTGTTGGTTTCCTTTCAAACGGCAACTCAACCTACCACGCTGCTTCGGCGCAGTTAATTCGTCGCTTCAGCAACGGGATGCAGTTAACCGCAGCTTACACCTGGAGTCATCTAATTGATGACACCACCGCCGAAGTAAACTCGACGGTGCTCAGTCCACGCCGCGTGGAGGATTTCCAGAACCTGAAGGCTGAGAGGGCTGACTCGGCCCTTGATCGTCGTCACCGCTTCGTGACTTCGTTCATTTACGAGCTGCCCTTCTTCAAGAACAGCACCGGCTTTACCCGAACGCTGCTCGGCGGATTCAACCTCGCCGGCACGTACACGGCGGAATCCGGTGAGAAGGCTACGGTGCTTTCTGGTATCGATGCGAATCTGAACGGCGACGCCGCTCCGGATCGCACGATCAGAAACATTGCCGGGGTGACTGGCACGGGTAGCACGGTAACGGCATTGAGAAACACTGCCGGTGCAATCGTCGGTTATCTGGCTGACAATCCGAACGCGGAATACATCCGCGCTGGACAGGGAGCCATTTCTAACTCGGCGCGCAACACCATGCAACTTCCGGGAATCAATAACGTCGACTTTTCACTGTTCAAAAACTTTCGCCTGGGAGAGGCTCGCCGGATTCAACTCCGCGCCGACTTCTTCAATGCGTTTAACCATCCACAGTACATACCGGGATCGCCCAATGATATTCAGCCGGTCAACACGACTGGCTTTGGGCAGGTAAACACGGTGACTGCGGGCAACCTCAGTTTGGCTAATCCTGCTCTGGCGACCTTTAACCGGGCCGACCGAGTGTTTCCAAGCAATCCGCGCGTGATTCAACTCGCACTGCGGTTTGACTTCTAACTCTCCCTTTGTTTCGTGGCGGCCACGAAACTTGCAGAGGTGGCGGATTCGTTCCGCCACCTCTCTTTTTTTGCACGCGTCTCCAAGTTATGAAACGCACACATGGCCCACGCGGTGATTTGCAAACGGATCCAGCGTCAGCCGCGGCGAGCTTACTGCGTTCTCAAGCCGACTAGTCACAAATTCCTGCCCATCCGTCACAAAGCCTGACCCGAGCTGAAGACAGAAGCGTATAACCACGCACGACGAACTCAATGCTGTTCGAAAAGCCGCAACTAAAACAGTCGCCACTTTTCACAGAGCTTCATCGCCATTGCCCACATTAAGTGCTCGACCCTGAACGAGCCAGGAATTACACAGTCGCCATTTCCTGCGACTGCGTCTGGAGGTGTGTCAATGAAGGTACGCGAAATTTTAGTCGGCGTGGTTCTGTTGTCAGTCGCGCTCAGCACGATAACGGCGAATCCCCTGTCGCTGCCGGTAGACGTTAAAATCTTCCCGCGCGAAACCAAGCGAACTGTCGAGCCCGCTGCTATGCCGCTGGTCTTTGAAGACGACGTCTTCAGCTCAGCCTACTACGACACGCTGGCGATCTTGCGTACCGGCAACCGCTGCAGCCAATTCTTTGGCGGCACGTCAACAGTCGACATTTTTGATTCGCTGATCGCAAAGATGCACAAGGATTATTTCAAAGCAGACATTGGCATTCGCATGACCGGCCTAACCGAAAACATCCTCAACGTCCAGACGAACCGCGCATACCGAATGTTTGAGAAGGTCGAACTCAATGGCAATGGTCCATTCTACCGGGATAAGTATTCCGACTCCGCGCAGCCTTTGCCGGGCATTGGCACTTATGGACCAGATACCCGGGAAGCACGGGTGCTGATGCTGTTGCATGAATTGGGCCATACCATCAAGTCGGACGAGGGCAAGTGGCTGCTGCCTAACGATGGCGATGACGAGTCCCTGAGCAGACGCAACTCGGTGAAGGTCGAAAAGGTTTGTGGCGAAGAAATCTCCAACCTCGGACGGGCTGCAGGTAAAACTGCAGAGACGGCGAAGGCGGGCAAAGCCAGTCATCACTGATGGCGAGTTTCCTTGCGTCACAAAAAAAGGAGAGCAGTCCAGCTGCTCCCCCTTCTTTTTTCTAAACGGTTCGCGCTGGACCAGCCGATCGCCTGTGTTCAGTATCCGCCGCGTTCAGATTGCGCAGCGCCCGCCAGCGCGATTGCTTCCGGGGTTGCTGCGAAAACCGTAGCGGGATCGATTCTCAAGTACGAGCGCGCGGCCAACGATGGCAATCCGCCGGTGTCGCCGCGATAAAATTCAATGTGCGAATGTTTGTAGGTGCTAACGGAACCGCCTCGTCCGCCAATGTTGCCTATGCGCACGCGGTCGCCTTCGTCGCTCAACTGAAAATCCGCAACATGAAAGACTGCCAGCGTCACATCAGTCAAACGACCTAAGCGCGGATAGTAAAACATCACGGCGGCATCGGTCGGTGTCGGTAGCAACGTGTGCGAAGTAAAACCAGCCGGAACATACAAGGCCAATTCGCCCGTGCCCTCGGCGTTGCCATATAGATGCATTGCAAAAGACAGATGACCGCGCCGCATCACGCCGTCATCCCCGATCAGATCGCCGCGATACAGCGGATACTGACTGCCAAGTTGCGTCGGTTCAAAACCATTCGCCGCGGCTATTGCGCCCGGCCCGCCAAAAATCGTTGCCAGCGTCAAATCATCCGCTGCCATCTGCGCCGTGTAACCCGGCTTGGTAGCGTTTGAAGGAATGTGTTTTACGAAACGGGCACCGGAAGCCAGGGAAATGAGCGCACGCAGTTTCAACGGGCGGACATCAGCCACGGCCCAGGTTCGCTTCATCTTTGCGCCCGGCCCCCAGGTTTGCGTGATTGCGCTCAGATATTCTTCGGTGTAACTAAAACCGATCCTTCTTCCTGAATCGTCTTCAATCTGGTTGAGCGAAGCGTCACTGTTGTAATCCAACGTTATGACCACGCCATTGTGGTCCTTGATGCTGCTGCAGTGAAGTTCGCCATCTCCGAGTGACTTGAAGGTGTATAGCGTGCCTTCCTGAGTCCTTAACAACTTACGGTCCCCTTTCTCCAGGAATTTCAATCCTGCAGTAGAAACAGATTGCGCTGCGCTCAAGTCTATGAATTGCGCGCGCCTTCCCTGCCTCGCAATTACCATCAAAATATATTTGCCCGAACTTTTGTTGTAATAGATCGATTGAAAGAGCGGAAACTCAAACTGGTCCATCGAGTAGCTCAGCGAAAGATCCACGCCGGCGCCTACGTGGTCCGGCAAGCTAATCAAAGGCTGCCCATCATCACTCAGGTTCCAGGGATATATCGCAATCGAATCACTCGCAGATGACGCGACCGTATTGGTTGCGGCCGAGACGACACTCGCTCGGTCAAGCGACCAATTTAATTCCGGCAATGCGAAAACGGCGATCGCAAGCAGCAGGAGAAAGGCGCAGGTGTAGGACAGAGGGGTGGCGAGTGGTTTCTTGAGATGCATTGATCGAACTCCGGCTAATCAGGAGAAGTGGGTCGCTGAGGTGCGATGGCTTAGATGGGTGCAAGTAACGCGGATTCCAGTGGCGTCGATTATGGGCCCGCGCGAACTTCGCAGTCGCAATCATTATGCCGTGCCAGTCACACTGCCGCTTCCAGGAGTTGGCCAGCAACTTTTGGTGAACGATTTCGCTTGGCACAACTTGTGCGGTCAGTCCAACAGCAGCTTGTTTCACGCTAAGAAGAAACGAAGTGAGGCATTAAGCCCCGACAAAAAGTTGCAGCAGTTGACTCTTTAGCCACGCTTCCGCCGGCCGGGTTCTGAAGAGATCCTTACGACCCAATTGCCCTAAAGTTTTTCTTCGCAAGCAATACTATTCCGGCTTCGGACTTCTCTCAGGGACTCAGGAAAGCATCGCATGATCACTATTCTTCTCGTTGACCACGCACTTGATTACGAACGCAGCGTCCGTAGCCTGTTGTCGGAGCTGCCGGCAGCTCAGTTTCAAGTCAATCCTTGCTCCGGCTACCACACGATCCTTGAAGGATTTCGCAGCCACACAGTCGATGTTTGCGTAATCGATTCCGGAACCGGGAACGGCTTAAAATTGCTGGCCCAGGCGCGCAGCATGGGGCTGTCGGCGCCAATTGTGTTGGTGACGGCTAACGATGCGAGTGAGGTTGTGGCCGCAATTAGAAATGGCGCCGCTGACTGTTTGGTTCGAGATCAACTCACAACAGCCAACCTCGAACGCTCAATCTGCTGCGTAGTTGAGCAGGCACATTCCGCCGCTTTACAAGCGGAGCGAGAGCGACGCTACCTCGCTCTCTTTGACAGTCTGGAAGAAATCATCTACACGCACGATCTCAACGGCCACATTACTTCGATGAACCATGCCGGGCTTTCTTTACTTGGCTATTCGCAACCGGAGATTTTGGGAACGGAAGTTTCGGCGATTGTCGCGGCGGCTTCAAAGCCGCTCATTTCGCGCCACCTCAATTTAATATTGGACGCGCAGGCGCGAATGATGGACGAGGTGCACCTGACAACGAAGTCCGGCGAAACGCTGGCGGTGAAAATGAACACGCATCCCATCTATCAACAGGGCGAACCGGTCGAGGTTCAGGTGCTGGCCAGAGTCATTGCCGAGCCGCGAGTGCTTCACGCAAACCGGCCAGGAGATTCCCGTTACTCCTCCCACACCGCGACTTCGTATCGTCAGCCAGCACCGACCCGAACCAACGAGGTGCGCGCGTTCTAAAACTCGTTTGGCACAATCCGTGCGCTCATTGAGGTTGGTGACTGAAACGCTCCCTGGTTGTCGCAAGGTGTGGCAAAAGAGGGTGGCGGTCTTACCCGACTGTTCCGAATTACCTGCCCACTGACTCAATCCATAGGGCACCGGGGCAGTATCCCGCTAACAAATAACTTTCATGTTCAATCAAGAAACAGCAGTCGCAATTGAAGCCTTCCCGCTTTCTGTCGCGCGGCGACTGCCCGGCGGCGAACCTGCCGGCGACATTGACCTGGTCGACCGTCGCATTCTCATCGTCGATGACGAAGCAGGCGTACGAAATCTGTTTGCCGATTGGTTGAGCGAGACTTACGAATGCCAGACTGCTGCGTCAGCCGACGAAGCACTTGAGTATCTGGCTGGGCAGCCGTGTGCTCTGATCATTTCTGACATGATGATGCCCGGCCGAAACGGCGTTGAGTTGTTGCGTGAGGTCAGAACGCGTTTTCCCGAAACTGCATTCATCATGGTTTCCGGAGTTGACCGCCCCCAAAGGGTTCGTGATGCGCTTCGCCTGGGAGCGTTCGACTATCTAATCAAACCTTGTGAGTTGGACGGCTTAACTACTTCAGTTGAGCGCGCGCTCGAGCGCAGAACTTTGCAGCGCACCGCCCGAATATATAAGACCGATCTCGAAAGACGGAATGTCGAGCTGGCGAACAGCAAGGCCGAGCTTGAACGTCTTCAGGCGCAACTGGTTCAAAACGAAAAGATGGCCAGCCTGGGCCAACTTGCTGCCGGCGTCGCCCACGAGCT
This sequence comes from bacterium, assembly GCA_039930405.1. Lineage (GTDB taxonomy): Bacteria > Acidobacteriota > Blastocatellia > Pyrinomonadales > Pyrinomonadaceae > PSRF01. The sequence goes on along the minus strand of JBDTTW010000296.1, from coordinate 759 downwards.
TAATAACCCGGCCGGTTTCATCTATGGAAACATGGACATCCTGGCCGGTTACCTAAAAAACCTGGAAGTACTCTTCGATGCCTGGGACAGCATTAAGTTAACCAGCGAATATTCAGCATCGCTGGCTGCGATAGAAACCAGGATCAATTACACCACGCTGCGTCGCGAACTGAGCATGATCCTGGCGGATTGTCGCGAGGGCGCCGAGCGCATTTGCGAGGTAGTCAAGAATCTCCGTCTCTTCTCGCGTCTTGATGAGGCAGAATTTAAGAGTGTCGACATCAATGTAGGCATCACCTCGACGCTGCGACTCCTTTCCCAATACTACAGCGCCAGTTCCATTGTGCTGGAAAAGCACTTTGGCGACCTGCCGTTGGTTGATTGTTACGCCAGCCAGCTCAACCAGGTATGGATGAACCTGCTTGTCAACGCAGCTCAGGCAGTGGGTGACAGCGGGAAAATAACCATAGCAACGAAACTCGAAGGCGATGACATCGTGGTCGTAATAGCCGACAACGGCGTTGGCATTGCCGCTGAGCACGTTTCGAAAATTTTTGATCCGTTTTTTACCACCAAGCCCGTCGGCGTTGGCACCGGCCTTGGCCTATCTACTTCTTACGGCATCATCGAAAAACACTGCGGCACAATTTCAGTGCAAAGCAAGTTAGACCATGGCACTACTTTCACCGTGCGCATTCCCGTCCGACACACCACTCCTAAGTAAACTGATTCAGAGGTTCGAAAAACATGACTTACAAA
>JBDTTW010000295.1:0-13007 GCA_039930405.1 bacterium | reverse complement strand
TCTGCCGTAGTGTAAGGAAGAGCCACAATTGTCGGCGAACGATAGAGTTTGAATAAACAACGTCCGCAATATTCCTGCAACTGTTGCAGACCTGTCAAGGCGGCAAGTGCGTCTAAAAACAGTCAGCAAATGTCTTGTAAAAGACCACTGCGCCGGCGGTCAATTAAAAGACCCACCGGCGCAGTTCGTTGTAACGAGTTTTAAACGCTTGTAAGTTACGGCCGCGGCGACTGCGTTCTCCGCAGTCGATCATCAGCCTGGATCGTGGACTTGCCGCCTTCCTTTGTAGCAGTTGGAGATTTCGAAGTTGCGGCATTTGCGGGTTGACCCGTACGAGATGGTATTGGCAGCAACACTCTCTTAACGTTGTCGCGCTGCGCGGGGTTGTTCAGCAGCGGTATTTGCGCCGGGGCGGGAGCCACCGAATTAGCGTTTAAGTCCCGCGTGTTGTCGCTGGCATCCGCCTGCGCGGTTGCCGCTTCCTCTTCCTTCTCTTCGTCATCTGGGGCCGAGGCGAGCTGCAAATTTGTAGGCGTGCCGAAGCGACGACTAAGGTCACGATAGATTTGTCCGGCGACTGCCGCGGGCACGTGCCGGTGGGCATCAGTTCCGCGGGTGATTACGACGACGGCCAGTTTCGGATTGACCAGCGGAGCATAGGAAGTAAACAAGCCTACCCAACTTCCGTCGCCGCCATTGCAGGTACCGGTTTTTCCAGCAACCGTTTGCGTTGGATCGTAAGCACGACGGCCCGAGCCGTAGTTGACCGCGCCCACCATACCCGGAATCATGCGTTGAAAAACGGCGCTGTCGACGTTTATTTTCCGGCGAACTTTTCCTTTGAAGCGCGCCGCATCCTGTGCGTTGTGAGGAACTCTTGGCTCATAGAGTTTGCCGCCATTCGCCATGGCCGAAACCAGACTGCCAAGTTGCAGTGGCGTTACTTCAAAACCATCGGCGTAGGAAAACATGCGACGAACTGTGAAACCTGGTTTCATTTCCGGTAAGCGACCGGGGTATTCGAAGGGAACATTGAGACCGGTCTTCTCACCGAGGCCCAACTCGCGCGCGTAATGGACCATCTTGTCAAAACCAAGACTGCTGCCCACATGTTCAAAATAGGAGTTGTCTGAGTGCGCCAGTGCCGAGGTCAGATCCATGCGCGGGCGATCCGATGTCAACTGCGATTCTGCCGGAGCAATGATGTTTTCTGAAAGACCAGCAACACCCGTCACCAACTTTATGGTCGAGCAGGGTTTGAATCCCCTTCGCAACGCCCACTCCTGATTCACTATCGAGTAGACCTTGCCATTCATCGGGTCCAAGACCACGACTGTGCCCGCGTGATGTCCCAGGGCGTTAACCGCCACACGTCGGACTTCGGCGTCTTCGCCAACGGTGTTGTCACGGGCGATCATTGTCTGGACTTCGTTGCGTAATGCTTCATCAATCGCGCGCTGCCGGGCAATTGCCGCCAAGCGAGCTGCTTCGGCGCGTCTGCGTGCTTCGAGGATCTCGCGACGGCGCTGCGCCGCCATCCGACGCGTTTCGGCCAATCTTTCCCGTCGGCTCATCGGCCGGCCCAGTTTGCGCTCGCGCAGCTTGAGCGACGATGCCTGTTCGCGCGCAGCTTCACGCCTTAGTTCGCGCTTCGAGAGCTTTACTTTCGCGCCACGACCACCGCGCCTCGAATCCCGAGCCGACAGCCGCTCATCGCGCTTGGCTGCGCGGCGCTCTTTAGCAGAAAGTTTTCGGCCTTTTTCGACTCGCGCTACTTTGCGACGAGGAGCGTCGGCATGACGTTTCCTGGCAAGAACTGAAGATTGTGAGGGAAGAAGGAGAAGAACAAAAAGTATTAGTGCGACATAAAAGGTTCGAGGGTGTCGGTTAATCAAAGTCATCGAGGGTAGTTCACCTTTCCTGGGGTATGTTGTTTGCTCACCTTGTAGTGAGCTTCGCCGAAACTCGCGCCGCCTGCTCTAACTACTGAACCAGGACCGAAACCCTGGAGAGTCCAAAACGCGTCTGCTGAGTCTTAAGAGTTCTCAAATGTCTCCTAAAAATTAGCTTCCAAATGGACCTTCGGCCCGTTTTCGATGAGGCGGGAGAATTCCCTGAATTGGCGGCCCCTGGGGACATTGATTCGAGACCGGGCCAAATATAGCATCGTGATCCTTGAGCGGCAACACAAAAGTAAGCTTTTGTACACAACTCGTCACATTGAAATGCAATTTTACCTCCGTGTAGCTTTTCGCATCAGTGATTACAACGTATAAACTACTAAGTCCGTCAAAAACTTATGAGAACACCCCAGCTTTTGAACAGTTTTCGCGCCCGGCTAATTCTTTTGCTAGTCGTATTGTTAGGGCTGACGCTGGGAGTGCAGTATTACGTGAACGTACGTTCAGTACGGCGTAACGCCCACATGTTGGTCGAACAGGAACAGGCCATCATGGCTGGGGTCGCGTTGGGGGTGAACAGCATTTCCAGCGGCGAGTACCTCGACAAGATGCAGAAAGAGGCGAAACAGCCCTTGCTTGACCAGCAGGCTGGACGAGTAAAGAACGTCCTGGTTGTTGATTCCGATGGAAACGTACAAGACAGTCTGAACGGCGATTACGCACCCACTACGAATGCCGACGGCTCAACATATTACGTCCGCGTGAAGGACGTTAACTTGCCGCCGCTCAGCAGCGCGGTTGAACTTGCCCAGAACGCACCTTTGCCGGAAGGGATGAGCACCGCTACGCATTTGATTGCCGGAGATCCGGGCGCATTCTATTTCCCCGTCGAGACGACAAAGGGTCGTTGGTACATCATCGTCGTACTGGGCTCGGCAAACACGCTTACGAATCTCCTTGAGCGCCAGGCTTCACGCTCTGCTTTCTACACCCTGATGTTGTTGCTGGCGACGACGCTCGTTACCGGTCTGTTTGTTTGGCGGTTCACGCGGCCGATCAAAGATCTGTCCATGGCGGCGCGACGCGTAGCCAGCGGTGATTTTGATGTGCGCGTGCCGGCCGCCCGCAACGATGAGATGGGAGCGCTGGCAACCGCCTTCAACGAAATGACCTCCCGGCTCGGCCGCGCGCGCGAGCTTGAGTTACAGCTTCACCACGTAGAAAAAGCAGCCGTAGTCGGCAGGCTCGCGGCGGCGATCGCGCACGAGATTCGCAACCCGCTCAATTACATCAACCTAACGTTGGACCATCTGCGTTCGTCGTTCGCACCGGACGATCCTGCGAAGCGCGAGACTTTTGAACGACTCGCTCTGCAGCTTAAATCTGAAGTTGGTCGCATCAATCGCCACATTACGGATTTCCTTAAGTACTCGCGGCCGTCAGCGCTTGAACTCGAGTCGCTCGATTTGCGCGCTGAACTGGAGGACGCATTGCGAGTGATTTCCGGACCAGCCGCGGAGAACGGGATTCAGACAAGCGTGGCTCAGCATGGCGACGTACAGCAAGTGCTTGCCGACAAAGATTCTCTACGCTCTGTTTTTACTAATCTGCTGATCAATAGTGTCGAAGCAATCGACGGCGCCGGCGGAAAAGTTGAAGTTGACCTGTGGCCTGAACCCGAGAATCGCGCGCGCATAGCCATCAGCGATACCGGCAAAGGGATCGCTCCCGACGACATAGGGAAAATATTTGAGCCATACTATTCGACGAAAGAAACCGGCACTGGCCTTGGACTTGCTATTGTCAAAAAAGCAATCGATGATCATGGCGGTTCAATCAGCGTTAGTTCGAAACTGGAAAATGGCACGACGTTTACAATAATTTTGCCGGCAAAAGCCGGCGACGGAGGGGGAACGGAAAAGGCAGAAGGATGAAGGATGAAGGCGGAAGGCTGAAAGAAAGAATCTTTCGCTAAGACTCCGCGTTCATCCTTCATCATTCATCCTTCATCCTTTTAGAGACTATGGCGCGTAAAACCATATTGGTAGTTGACGACGAGAAATCGCAGCGCGAAATACTCGAGATGATCCTGTCCGGCGAGGGATATGACGTGACCACCGCTTCTTCCGGAGAAGCGGCGATCAAGTTTGCCAAAGAAAAGCGATTTGATCTGGCCCTTACCGATCTGAAGATGACCGGGATGGATGGGATCGAACTGTTGCAGCACCTGCTGGTCCTCGACTCGTCGATCATCGTTATTCTTCTAACTGCGCACGGCTCGATCGATTCGGCCAAAGAGGCATTGCGGCGCGGTGCTTTCGATTACCTCGAGAAACCGTACGACAAAACGGCGTTACTGGAGACAATCAATCGTGCGCTGGAGCGGCTTGACGCTCTGGACACCGAAATTATCTCCGCTTCGCCGACGATGGAGTCTGTCAAGCGCATGATTTTGAAAGTTGCGCGCTCAAATTCAACAGTGCTTATTCGTGGCGAATCGGGCACCGGCAAAGAATTGATTGCGCGTGCGATTCATAACCAGTCGCCGCGCGCTCAGGACATGTTCCAGGCTGTTAACTGCGCCGCGATTAACGAGAACTTGCTCGAATCAGAATTGTTTGGCCATGAAAAGGGTTCCTTTACCGGAGCGCACGCCGAGAAGAAGGGATTGTTCGAGATCGCAGATCGCGGCACGCTGTTCCTGGACGAAATTGCGGAACTCGACGTGGCGATGCAGGCGAAACTGTTGCGCGCTTTGCAAGAACGGAAGATCAGACGCGTGGGCGGCACGCATGAAATCAATGTTGACGTGCGTGTGATTGCAGCCACCAATCGCGATTTGCGGGCGATGGTTGCTGACGGCCGCTTCCGCGACGATCTGTACTACCGCATCAATGTTTTGTCAGTTGATGTGCCGCCGCTGCGCGAACGCCGTGAAGATATCCCGGTGCTCATCGACTACTTTGTCAAAAAGCACACGCGCAACACCTCGCGCCTGGTTCGTGGCCTGACTCCGGAAACTCGCAAGCTGATGATGGAGTACAGTTGGCCGGGCAACGTGCGCCAGCTCGAGTCGGCCATCGAGCGCGCCATTCTGCTTTGCGAAGGCGATCAAATCACGATCGACGATTTGCCGCTCGAGGTGCGGCAGGAATCGCGGCCGGTTGCTGAAGGCGCCTTTAAGTTGCCGCCTGAAGGGATAAGTTTTGAAGACGTCGAACGCGATTTGATCATGCAGGCGATGGAGCAGACGGATTACAACATAACCAAGTCGGCGAAACTTCTGGGTCTGACCTTCCGCACTTTGCAATATCGTCTGGAGAAGTTTGGCATCAAGCGGCCGGAAGGAAAGAAAGAGGCCGCCGGATGAAAGGCTTGAAAACTTTCCTGCTGCTTACCTTTTTGTGCGCGCTGGGCGGATGTGCGAAGCAACCGCCGGTTCCGGAAACGCAGGCCACTGGTTCGCCTCAGACCGCTGAAGTGAAAAGAGTAACCTCGGTTGGCGTCGTGAGTGCCGCGCCGCAACCGGTTGAGGTCAAGGCGGGGGGAACGGCTCAACTCATAGTGCCGTTGAAAATCCAGAGTGGTTATCACGTCAACGCCAACCCGCCGACGTTTGCTTATCTGAAAGCGACGCAATTGGAGATTGCACCGAGCGAAGGAATCTCCGCAGCGGCAATTTCCTATCCGTCTCCGGCCACCAGGAAGTTCGCCTTCGCCGAAAAGCCGCTGGCTGTTTACGAAGGCGAGACTGAAATAAAGGCGACCATTAAGGCCGACAACGGGGCTAGCAAAGGTGCGCATTCACTTGTCGCTCATTTGCGCGTGCAAGCTTGCGACGATCAGGTGTGCTATCCGCCGGGACAGATTGAACTGCAAATTCCCGTGACGGTGAAATGAAGCCGGGTGAGCGATGAAAGTTTTTTGGATGATTGCGGCGGGTATCTGCATCGCAGTAGCGGCTTTTTTCCTGGTGCGCCGAGATTTCAACACCGCATTCGTCGTCGCCGCGCTCGGCATGATTTTCTGGTTTCTGAATTATCGCGCACAAATGAAAGAAGTAATTGCCGCCGCTGACGCAGAAGCTGACCAGGGGGAAGAACGAAATGAAAATTAACCACAGTCGTTTGCGGAGAACCGGATTCGCCGCGATCCTACTCCTGATGACCGTGCCCGTATCTTTCGTCGCGCAGTCTTCTCAAGAATCTGCGGTGCGGGCCGTGGTCCAGCAGGTGTTTTCGCAGTTGCAGTCACATGACTACGGTTCTGTCTATGATTCCCTGCCCTCGACCACGCGCAGCCGTCTGCCAAAATCACGTTTCATCAGTTCGCTCCAACGAGCGCAGGATCGTTACGTGCTCGATCGCATTGGCATTGGGAAGGTCCGCATAGCCGGCGATCTTGCAGTTGTCGATACAGAACTGTTTGGCCGTGTCAGTCAGCCCTTTCCAGCCGAAGGCAAGATCGCCGTACAGCAGTATCTGGTTCGTGAAGACGGCAAGTGGCGCGTGGCAACGGGGGACAACGGAACTATTCAACGATTTCTGAAAAGCAATCCGGCGTTCGCTCGCAAATTTCCCATTCGCCAGCCGCGGATTTACGTGAAGCAGGGTGATAAGTGGGTCGAGTTCAAGGGTCCAGGCGTTAGGGGATAGGGCGTAAGGTTTAGGGAATCGGGTGTGCGGTAGTTCGTTGCCGTTCGTTAGCTGAAACGATCTAACTTCCGGCGCTCTGCGCCATCCCGCCTAAGGTCAGATCGTCAAACGACAACTGCGCATCGTCGACCGGCTGCTCGTATTCGCCGTGCCGGATTCGCGACCGCGGCACGTCAAGCGCCTCGCGCACCGCATCAAGATGGAAACGAATGATGTGCGGCGTCACGCGCACTGAGGGAATGCGACGCTTACGGGCCAGCCGCCGGACAGTCGCCTCACTCACCTGCAAAATCTTGGCAAGCTGACGAGCAGTCAGAAACTCTTCACGGTCTTCCATGTCTTACTGACCACAATCCTATAGCAACTTAAAACAGAAGGTAAATGGTAAATGGTAAATCGTGAATGGAGAAAGCCTGGACAAGTCGACAGCTGCCGATGGAACTAACCACCATTTACCATTCACTTGCCTTTTATTGTCAGCGCCACGCGATAAACAGCCGCGCCATCAACCTCAAGATCTTTGCTGACGGGCTCAGAATCTTTTGCTTTAGCGGTAACGCGATACTTTCCAACTTCCGGCGTCAGCCGAAAGACAAACGAACCAATTTCATTCGTAACTCGGCCATCAATCTTCTTGACGGTTCCATCAGCCTCAATCCTGAAAAGCTCAATGCGAACGTTGGGAACGCTGCGTCCGGTTGGATCAAAGATGCTGCCTTTAATGAACGCGATGGAGCCTTCATCAATCGTTAAGATTAGGCGGTCGCCCAATGACCGCGTCTTACCGGCTTTAACTTCAATGTTTTCGATTGTGCCGACACTCAAACCCGGTTTGCGCAGGGTGACAGCGTAGAGCCCTGGCTTGAGTCGATTGACGGCAAACTCGCCGCTCTTGTCAGTCATCACCCGCCCTACTTCGCGCTCCTGTTGTCGGACAACAACGGTCACGCCCACCGGCGTTCCGGCTTCAACACGAACTTTCCCTTTGAAGCCGCCGGTCGCTTTCTCCTGGGCAACCATCGGAACGGCAGTCACTAGCGCCATGAGGATGAATAGGAATGATCTGGTTTTCAGCATGTCTTGATAATAACACCGCCAGAGATTGCCGCGTATTTGGAGTGCGCCGGCCTAGCGGCACTTTGGCCCGCATTCCGCTGACCCGCGTTTTCCCAGCAAGCCTTTGACCAGCATAGATCGAGGCCGCCGCGGGTTAGGCCAAAGCGGCGCCAGGTCGCCGCACTCCAAAGTGGTCGACAGAGTTGGGCACCTCTTGTTGATGCTGGACCGCGATGAACCTGTTGCCCGAGATACCAGGTTCACACGAAACTCGCTTGGCGCGTGTTACCTGCCAACGTATAATCTTGTCAAAGCTCAAGTAGTTCAGGAGTACTGCTTGAACCTTCTCTCGTGCCGGATAAGGCCGCGAATGTCTCAGTTTTACCAATTCAACAAATCCATTCTTCTTCTGTCGCTGCTGCTGGTGCTGGCGATCGTTGCCGCAGTGTTCCCAAGCGCTGCTCAGCAATCCGATCCAAAAGCCGTGCGGCCGCGCCAAGTGTTCCCCAGAAATGAACAGGCGCCGGACGAAGTTCTAAAGATCGACACCGATCTCGTCTCAGTCGACGTCAGGGCGAACGATTCAGAAGGACGCCCGCTGCGAAACCTGGCTCAGGAAGACTTCAAAGTATTTGTAGATGGAGCCGAACAACCCCTCGCTTTTTTCCAGGTTGAGCGACGTAGCGGTGAGCCGCGACCGCTGGCGATGGTCTTTGCAGTCGACATCTCCGGCAGCATGACCGCGGACGAAATGAATCGTCTGCGGCGCGCGTTGAATGCGTTTTCCGAGAAGTTGTCGGACCATCCTGCGCTCTATGCGGTGATGTCGTTTGGCATGAACGTGAAGACCGTACAGAAGTTTACTACCGAAGCAAACAAGCTGGACCGCGCGATCGAGCGCCTGGCGAAAGAGCCAAACGGGTTATCAACTCATACCTACGATGCGGTTGACGATGCGATCCGCATGCTGGTCCGTCATGCCCCACGCACGCGCGAGGGACGGTTGATAAAACGCGCCGTACTGGTTGTCACGGACGGGTTTCCGGTGGGCGATACGGTTTCAGCGCCCGTCGTTATCGAACGCGCCAATGCGGCCGATGCCAGCATCTATGTAGTCACGCTTCCCTCTTATTCGCGAGTGTTGCCGGCTGCGCTGCAAAATCCGCTGCCGACGCCTTTGGATGTTAGTGGGTTAGCAGAATTGACTGGCGGACGAAGCATCTACGCCGACGAAACGAATTACGAAGCGCTGTTTCGTGCCCTGGCAGAAGAAGTGACGTCGGCTTATGTGCTCGCGTTTTATCCGCCTGAAGAAAAACGTCATGACGGACGATTTCACACTCTCAAGGTCCAGGGCCCCAACGGCGTAACGCTCAGTCAAAGTCGTCCGGGATTCCAGCCGGCAAAATAGAAGGCAGAAAGCAGTAGGCAGAAAGCGAAACGCAAACACCGGGCGTTGCCTGCCGCTTTCTGCCTACTGCTTTCTACCTACTGCCTACTATTTCTCAGAACTCGTCTTCATCTTCATCGTCGTCCAAAGCTTCTTCTTCGACGATGTCGAGCTCTACCGGATCCAACCCAACTACTTCCAGATCCGTACCACATTCTTCACACGAGACGAGCTCGCCTTTATCTGTGTCGGTATCCACATGGACATCCGCATCACATTCGGGACATGTTCCGATCGGCACTTCATTACCTCCGCAAGATCTTTTTGCCAGCGATAGGCCGCCCGATCTTCCGGCGACACTATATTCATTTATATGATTGGCCCCGACAATCTAACTGCGCCCGCTGCTTTTTGCAACACTCTTTTCTACTATTTTGTCGTTACGAAAACTGGGTGAGATAAGGAGAGTGATCGCCCCATTCTGGAGGGCCCAGTCTTCGCTCTTTCCGCGAAAGTTGGACCGGCGGAAACGCCAGTCCTACGCTGGAAAACTTACCGGCGGAAATTGCCGTCCAGCTCCGCGCGCTAATGAAGCCGCTTGGAAGTGTGGTTTCCCACAGTGACGGAATCAGTGCCAAGCGCTGCCGCCGGACGTGTTAACATGGCGCCCGACTGATTAGCGCCGCCTCGTTTATGTTCGATGCAGAATCGATAATTCCCCCATGTTCGCGTTCCTGAAACGTCGACAAGTTACGTTCGCATTAGTGCTTTGGTTCGCGCTGGTCCTTTTGGTTTCCTACCTCGTGCTTGGCAGGAACCGGAAAAGTGAAACCATCGCGGCCGGCGCACCGTCAGCCAAACCTTCCCGCACAACCATTTCGCCGCTCGCCCACTCGGCGCACACAACTTCGCTTGATTCAGATAATGACGGCCTGCCGGACGCGGCGGAACTGCAGAGTTTCATGGACCGCCAGAATTTCCGGCAATGGTTCACCCTGATTGCTGAAGGCCAGTTTTACCACTTGAACGATCAATGGAACGCCGAACAGCGCGACTGTGCCGGCCTGGTCCGCTTCGCCTGGCGTGAAGCGTTGCGTCGTCATGACCGGGCGTGGTTTCAAAAGATGGGTCCTGGTTATCAAGCGATCGCGCCCGACGTCGGCAGGTACACCCTCGAGCAGGGACCGTTGGCTGAAAAACTTTTTCGCGCGAGCTTTGGCGCGTACAAGGATGGAGACGTATCGAACGGCGCATTTTCCGACTTTGCCGATGCGCGGACGCTCAAGAATTTCAACGTCAAATTCATCAGTCGCGACCGCCACAACGCCGAGCCCGGCGATCTGCTCTTCTTCTATCAGCCCTGGGTGCAAAAGTTTCCTTACCACGTGATGATTTTTCTGGGGAGCGCAAAGCTCAGCCACGAGCAGGCACGCGATTGGGTCGTTTATCACACAGGTGCGTCACCAACCGACGAAGGAACAGTGAAGAAGGTCGAGCTAGCCGTGCTCGATCACCATCCCAACCGACGCTGGCGGCCGCTGGAAAGTAATTCCAACTTTCTCGGCTTCTATCGTTTGAAAATTCTCGACTAGCCCAAAGGAGGCTAAGCCGTGTTAGACACGAATTCTCGTTCTTATCGCATTTTGATTACGTCGCTGGTCTACGTTGTAGCCATCGCCGCTGCGCTGACAATCGCTACCCTGCGCTCGCGCGCGAAGGCCGGCGCCACGCCCGCGGAACCTTACGAGGAAGTTGAACGGCCCATTCCGACTAAGCCATTCTTTTCACTCTCGACGCATCGCACCTATGGAACGAACGACAACGCGCGTCTTTGGGTGGACTACCAAGCCGTTGACCATCTCGACTTTCGCGTTTACGAGGTAAAAGATCCGCGCAAGTTTTTTACCGACCTGAAAAACCCGCACCAGGTTGGCGAAAACGAACAGGAACAAGTGGCTAACTCCGTGCCGCATCGCAAATCCTTTCTGGAACGAGTGCGCAACTTCAAGCGCTGGGCCTATTCAGGTATTAAGGGCTTTGTGCGCGGCCAACTGAACCATGACTCGCGCCAGGCGTTCAATCAAAAGTTTCGTGCCGAAAAAGAAATTGTGCGCACGCCTTTGAATGTTTCTGACTACGCGCGCGTGCCGTTATTGAATCCGGATTTGCTGGTCAGCAGTTGGCGCGAGCCTTTGCCGCCGCTCGAAAATGAATACGACCAGCGCATGATTCCGCTCGGCAAACGCGGACCCGGCGTCTATTTGGTTGAAGCTGTCGCCAACGATTTGCGAGCGTACACGGTCGTTGTGGTCACCGATTTGACGATGATTGATAAAACCGCGCGCGATGGCGAGATGCTCATATACACGGTCGATCGCAAGTCTGGTGAGCCTCGGCCCGGCGCACAAGTTGAGATCATCAAAGAGAAAAAAGTGGTGGCTACTGGAACCACTGACAGCAATGGCGTTCTGAGGACCACGGTCGAGAAGCCAAAATCAAAGGAAGGCGATGAAGGCGCCGAGGAGCCTGCAGACGACGAGGAAACTGAATCACAATCCTATCTGATACTCGCGAAACAAAGTGGGAACTTTGCGATTTCGGATCTCGGCTCGTTGTTTTTCGGCGACTACGAAGAAAGTTCTGAAAACGTCAAGGGTTACATCTACACCGACCGGCCAGTTTATAGACCGGCTCATAAAGTTTCATTCAAAGGAATCGTGCGGGTGATCGATCCGTCCGGCGCTTACAAGTCAGTAGGCGAAAGCACAATTAACGTCACCATCGCAGATCCAAATGGAGCGAATGTTTTCACGAAAGAATTGCCGCTTTCTCCGCGCGGCACTTTCAACGGCGACATGGACATTTCTGAATCTGCCCCCCTCGGCAGCTATCAGATCGCGGCCGAAATCGAAGGCGGAAGCGCAAACGGTAGTTTCGAGGTCGCCGAATATAAAAAGCCGGAATACAAAGTAACGGTTTCAGCGCCCGGAAAATTTATTCAAGCGGGACAGAAAACAAATTTCTCAATCGATGCCAAATACTTCTTTGGCGCGCCGGTAGCGAATGCCGACGTTCACTACTACATCTATCGCTCGCGCTATTACGCCTGGAATTTTGGTGAAGACGATAGTGAAGAGTCGACGGATTCTGCCGACGAAGAAGATCAATACTCATCTTATTATGGTGGCGGCGACGACATGATCCAGGAGAACGATGGAAAGCTGGACGCTCGCGGTCATTTGAATGTTGACTTTGAGATTCCGGCAACAGACGAGAACGATACGAACGATTACAGCTACCGGCTGGAAGCGCAGGTAACGGATTCGGCGCGGCGCACTATTGATGGCAACGCCAGTTTCGTCGCCACGCGCGGCACCGTTGTCGCGAACGCCGACCCCGATCGTTACGTTTACAATAAAGGCGACGTAGCAAAGATCAGAGTTAGCACCAGTGACTACGAAGGTCGTCCTGTTTCCGCCAAAGTACAACTCAAGATTGTCGAACGCACCTGGACCAAAAAAGAAAAGAAAGAGGACGAGGAGTATTCATATCCTGAATATGAGATGCACGAACGCGAGATCGCCTCGGCCGACGTGCAGACGGATTCGCAGGGCCAGGCCAGTTATGACTACACGACAACTGAGGATGGAAACCTCTCAATTAAAACCATTGTCGATGAGTCAGGAAAGAAAGTAGCGTCCATTGGCGGCTATCTTTGGGTTACCGATCGCTATTCCTCGTGGACCGACTCGTCTTATTACAGCGACGACTACAATTCCATCAAGTTAGTTCCGGACAAGAAATCTTATCGCGCCGGCGAAACGGCGCACGTGCTCGCCATCCTGCCCACCGATAATGCGCACCTGCTTGTCAGTACGGAACTAAATTCGGTCATGGCTCTTCAGCACGTGAACTCGCCGGGCCGGTCCATGATGCTCGACATCCCCATCCAGGCTAACTTCGCGCCCAACGTCTTTCTCAATGTTTCCTATGTGAAGAATGGCG
>JBDTTW010000294.1:0-8614 GCA_039930405.1 bacterium | reverse complement strand
CCACGCGCCGAGTTTGGTCAAAATCGGCGTGTTGCCACCGTCAATCTCGTAGCGGCCGGGGCCAAACACGTCAGCAATCTGGCCCTGGAAAACAAAGACAGCCGACTGGGACTCGCGCACCGTCAACTGCGCGCCATTCTTAATCTCCTGACCCTGGACCGGAAACCGGTAGAGGATCGTATTGCCCGAATCATCAAGCCACTCAATGACCTCTATAAACTGTGAACGGATGGCATCAAAGATTCCCATTTGTTTCTCCTTCGTATCCAACAACGTGCGGCCGGAACGTGGCCATTCTAAATACGGCGCTCGGGTGGGCGATGTTCACCTCACACTCTGAAATATTGCACAAAACCACGCGGCGAGGAAAGAGCATTACCTGATTGGGTCATCTCCGCACGACTAAGGCCGTAACGTCTTTCGCCGTTTTTGCCAGGCACGGAATACCAACAGCGCAGTCAAACCTCCCGCCACGTCGATGGCACTGTCGTAAATCGAAGCAGTGCGGCTGGGCACAAAACTCTGGTGAAACTCATCAAGCAACGCGTAACAAAGGATCAAGAACAATGCTACCTGGAACCAACGGCGCCGGATAAAATCGTTTCCCGAACCGGCGAACGCGCGCGCAGAAAGCATCCCAAGCACGGCGTACTCACTGAAATGCGCAAGTTTGCGCGTGAAAAAATGTAGAGCTGCTACGCCCTCCTCGCTCAGGTTCGAAAAAATCCAGAGAATCAGCGGGCGAAAGACCTGCGAAGTGTTAAGAGCCGAGAACTCACTGCTCGAGGCAAATGAAATCAGAACCAGCCATAACAACAATGGTCCATATCGCCAGATCCGTCGCAACGATTTCGCCGGTCGATTGTCAACGCGAGCTGAATTCATAGTTGTCGAAAATAACAAAGGGAAGCTGCCCCTGCCGCTTCCCTTCAAAAACCAATTTTGCTGCCGGGCTAAAGCGCTGCGGCGCCGGAGACGACTTCAATAATCTCGTTTGTAATGGCAGCTTGACGGATGCGATTCATGTTCAGCGTCAGCGAGTCGATTAGTTCGCGTGCGTTCTTGGACGCCGAATCCATTGCCGTCATGCGTGCGCCCTGTTCCGAAGCTATCGATTCCAGCAACGCGCGAAATATCTGTGTTTCGATTAGCTGCGGCAGTAGTTTGGCAAAAATTTCGGCCGGTGGTTGTTCGTAAATGTAGTCCACCAAAGTTACCGGTTCCGACGAAGGAGCCTCGTCGGCTGACGGAGCCTTACGCGCCACGGGCATCAGTTGCTCGATTGCCACCCGCTGCTGCATCACCGATTTGAATTCGTTATAAACGAGAAATACTTTGTCGATCCCTTCGTCTTCGGTGAAACGCTTAATTACGTCGCGTGCGACTTCCAACGCCTCGGAAAAATCCACTCGCCCCTTGCCGGTAAGCCCGATGTATTCTCCGGCGAGCGTCGCCCCGCGCCGGCGAAAAAAGTCCCGGCCTTTGCGGCCCACCGCGAGTATTTCTATCTGTTTCCCTGGGTTTGAGGTAATAAATGTCTGCGCCGCTTTGGTCAGGTTTGTATTAAACGCGCCGCACAGTCCCTTGTCGGCTGTAATAAGTACAACGAGGTAGCGCTCGTCGCCACGGGGATCCAGCAAGGGATGATGAAAGTTTTCATCGGTGCGGTCGGCAAGCCCGGCCAGCACTTCCGTCATCTTGTTGGCGAACGGCCGGGCAGTGACGACACGATCCTGCGCGCGCTTGAGCTTCGCCGCCGAGACCATTTTCATGGCCTTGGTGATCTGCTGCGTGTTTTTGACCGACTTGATACGCCGGCGAATGTCTAACAGGTTAGGCATGAATAACTAGACGCCGGTTGCTGCGGGCTGCATAGACGAAGCATTACCTGGCGTTGACGCTGCGGTTGCCGCACTGGCTGCCTCGGCCCAGCGGTTCTTGAAATCAGCCAGTGCTTGTTTCAAATCCGAAATAATATCGTCGGTCAGGCTCTTCTTTTCGCGAATGCTGCTAAGCAATCCCGGATGTGAATTATCAACAAACTTCAAAAGCTCGGCTTCAAAGCGGCGCACATCATCGACTGCAACGTCGTCAGCGTAACCGTTACTGGCCGCCCAGATGACGAGTACCTGGTTCTCGATGTTCATCGGTTGGTACTGAGGCTGTTTGAGAATCTCAACCAGGCGCTGACCGCGAGCAAGCTGTGCTTGCGTGGCCTTGTCCAGGTCAGAACCAAACTGCGCAAACGCCTGCAGCTCTCTAAACTGGGCCAGGTCGATTCGCAGTGTGCCGGCGACTTGCTTCATCGCTTTAATCTGAGCTGAACCACCCACGCGCGAGACGCTGTTGCCGACGTTGATCGCCGGTCGAATACCGCTGTTGAAAAGGTCGGCCTCGAGAAAAATCTGACCGTCGGTAATCGAGATTACGTTTGTCGGAATGTAGGCCGAGATGTCGCCCGCCTGAGTTTCAATAATGGGTAGGCTGGTCAACGAGCCTCCACCTTTCAGATCGGACAACTTGGCGGCGCGCTCCAGCAAACGCGAGTGCAGATAGAAAACGTCGCCGGGATACGCTTCACGACCGGGCGGACGGCGCAGCAGCAGCGATATCTCTCGATAGGCCGCAGCCTGCTTCGATAAGTCGTCGTAGATTGTTAAGGCGTGACGTCCATTGTCGCGAAAGTATTCGCCCATCGCCGCGCCTGAGTAAGGAGCCAAGAACTGCATCGCTGCTGGATCAGACGCAGTCGCCTTAACCACAATCGTGTATTCAAGCGCGCCAAAGTCTTCCAAGGTCTTTACCACCTGCGCCACGGTGGAAGCTTTTTGACCAATCGCGACGTAAATGCAAATTACATCCTTGCCCTTTTGATTGATGATCGTATCGACAGCGACCGCAGTTTTTCCCGTTTGTCGGTCGCCGATAATTAGTTCGCGCTGACCGCGGCCGATGGGAACCATCGCGTCGATCGCTTTGAGGCCAGTTTGCAGTGGTTCCTTAACCGGTTGCCGGTCGACGACGCCAGGGGCGATGCGCTCGATGGGGTTGTATGTTTCAGTAATGATTGGACCACGATCGTCAATCGCGTTGCCGAGCGCATCTACCACGCGGCCGATCATTGCATCGCCGACCGGTACTTGCATGATGCGGCCGGTGCGCTTTACCAGGTCGCCTTCTTTGATCGACTGATAATCTCCAAACAGAACGGCGCCAACTTTGTCCTCTTCCAGGTTCAGCGCGAGACCGCGCACGTCGTGCGGAAATTCGATCAGTTCGCCGGCCATGACTTTTTCTAAACCATGAATTTCAGCGATGCCGTCACCAACCTTGATGACCGTGCCCACCTCCATCACAGTCACACCCGATTGGAAGTTCACAATCTGCTTGCGAATAATTTCGTTGATTTCATCTGCTCTAATGGGTTCCATGGTTTTCCTCTGAATACTAATGACTAACCCGCGAGTTCCTCGCCAAGCCGCTCAAGTTGATTTCGGACAGAACCGTCGTAGACCGTCGAACCGATTCGCGTCACAATGCCGCCGAGTAACGATTCGTCCGTCGCAAAATTCAAATTAACTTTTTTACCTGTAATTTCGCCGAGCCTTGAAGCCAGCGCCGACGTGGTCGCAGCGGGCAGCGGTTGCGCCGAAGTAACCTCCGCGCTAATCACGCCAGATCGTTCGTCCAGAATTTGCGACAGCTTGGCGGTAACCTGAGGCAGGTCTGCCATTCTCTGATTCCTTAAAAGGACCCGCAGGAAGTTTGCAGTCGTCGGTCTAACCCTGGTGCGACTAAGCAACTCACTGAGCACCTTTTGCTTTTGTTCGTAGCCAACGGTGGGATTGCTGAAAATCTCCAACAAGGAAGGGTTTGACGCGACCATCTGCTCCCACTTACTTAACTCGTCGCGGACCTCCGCTTCCTCGCCTTGCTCCCTGATGACGTCAGCCAGGGCGGTCGCGTAACGACGCGCAACAGTTTGCGAACTCAACCTTGTGACCCCCTGAGTTCTTCAATACTGCGGTCTGTCAGACGCGCGTGCTCGGCTGGTCCAATTTCTTTTTTCAAAATATCCTCGGTCATGCGAATGCTCTCCTGGGCCGCAAACTGTCGTAACTCTTGACGCGCGATCTTGCCGGCGCTTTCGATCTCGCGTTTTGCCTGGTCTCGCATGCGCGCGAGTTCGCTGTCCGTAGCCGACTTAATTCGTTCCCTCTCCGCTTCCATCTCAGCCGCGTTCCGCTCTCTAAGTTTGGAAACCTCAGCGCCCAGATTCATAAAACGCGTTTCCACCTCCGAAAGCTTTGCCAGCGCCTGGTCTCGCTCCTCTTTCGCCTGCTTCAGCTCCCTCTTTATTGCCTCACCGCGCAAGCGTAGAGCTTCTTTTATTGGTCTCCCAAAGCGACGATGGAGGTAGAAACCAATCAAGATAAACAGGAACAGATTGAAAAACTTCCAGACTTCGAGGCCCGGATAATTCCACCACGGAATTCCGTCGGATCCTTCGAACATTGCAAACAAAATAAGTTTTTGAAGAAACAATCCGGTCTTCCAAACCAGTCGGTTTATGAATTAGGCGCGGAGGATTTGCTCACTGATCTCACGCGCCCGTTCCTGGGCCGTGATACCCAAAGCATTTCGAACTTCGCCAGCTTCTGCTTTTATTCGTTCCTTTTCCTGAGCCACTAAAGCTGCAGCCTCGCTCTTGACCTCTCCAATCATGCGTTCACGTTCCTTAGATAACGTCGCCCGCTCCTGCTCCATCGCCGCATAGCCAGAGGCGCGCGTCTCTCGTAACCGTGACTCGTAACTCCCCAGCTTCTCCTCGACGAGGAGCAAAGTCTTGTTTGCCTCGCTTAGCCGGCCTTTGGTTCTGCGGTCGCGTTCCTCCAGGATGCGATTGATCGGCCTGAGCAAAGTGGCATTCAATAACACCACCATCATCACGATCAGCACCAGGTGAAAGACCAGCGTGCCATCCGGCACTAATTGGATTGAGTTTTCTGCGAGTGCGAAGACCATCTCACGTCCTTAATTTACGCTTGCCGCAAAAGCGTCGGAGTCTAACACCCGCCTAGAAAATGGGTCAAGCAAGCTTGGCTTGTTAAGCGACACGCGTTAAGCGACGCTAGCGATCAACTCCTTGACCGCAGAACCCGGCCCTGAAGCCCAACGCTTTCAGCCAACCTCGGGCCCGAGGACTGCCGCCGACAGCGAGCCTCATTGTATTTGATGCTATGGACGTTGTATGAAGTACAAGGAAGCTAGCCTTGAATTAAGAGCCCGTAAATGCGGTCAAGGTCTGCCTGGTTGTAGTATTCCAACTCAACCTTCCCGGCCACCGCTCCGCTAGCCTGGACGATCCGAACCTGAGTACCGAAGTGCCGTCGGAGCCGAGTTTCCGCTGCCCGCACATTGGGGTCGGCAGCTGTCGCTTTAGACGGCTTAGGCGCTCGGTCTTCCTTCCGCTCCATCAGTTGACGCACTGCCTGCTCAGTTGCCCTTACAGACAGGTCGCCCTCGATAATCTTTCTCGCCAGCCGGCGCTGCGCCGCTACATCGGGTAGTCCGAGCAGCGTACGTGCATGCCCGGTGCTAAGGCGTCCCGACTGAACCAACTCCTGCAGATCTTCTGGCAGCCGCAACAGTCGGAGAAAATTCGTAACGTACGATCGATCCCGGCCCACGCGCTCGGCAACGACCTCCTGAGTTAGCCCAACGGTGTCGATCAAATTCCTATAGGCACGCGCCTCTTCAATTGGGTTTAGATCCTCGCGCTGAATGTTTTCTATCAACGCCAGCTCAAGGACCTTGTCGTCCGATACGTTTCGAACAATCGCCGGCACGCGGGTCAGTCCCGCACGTTGCGCCGCTCGCCAGCGACGCTCGCCGGCAATCAACTCAAACCGATCCTGCTTAGGACGAACTATTAGAGGCTGAACCACGCCGTTCGCGCTTATCGACTGGGCCAGCTCATCCAGCTTGGCCTCATCGAAGATCCCGCGCGGCTGGAGCGGACTTGGATCTATCAGGTCGATCGCTATCGTGTTGGCGTCTGCAGTAGCGGTCGCGGTTCCTTCAGCTGAGAGCAGTGCCCCCAGCCCCCGTCCCAATACCTTTCGAGCCATGGGCAATTATCTCCTTACCGAGCTGAAAATAGGCTTCTGCTCCCTTAGAGTGACCGTCGTAGAGAGTTATCGGTTTTCCATAGCTTGGGGCTTCGGCGAGACGGACATTGCGGGGAATCATCGTCTCGAAAACCTGTTGGCCGTAAAAATCTCGAAGATCCGAGGCCACGGCCGCCGACAGGTTGGTTCGCTCATCAAACATCGTCAAGAGCAAGCCTTCAATTGTCAGGCCCGGATTATGCAGGCGCCGAATTCGGGCCAGCGTGTCGAACAACTCCGTGACGCCTTCCAAAGCGTAGTACTCGCATTGAATGGGAACCAACAGTGCCTTGGCCGCAGTCAGGGCATTGAGAGTTAGCAGGCCGAGGGAAGGGGGACAGTCGATGATTATGAATTCGTAGTCCGGTGTGATTGGGGCAAGAGCTTCTCGGAGTCGAAACTCCCGATTTTCCATTTCGACCAATTCAACCTCGGCGCCCGCCAGATCCTTGTTTGCGGGTAATACTTTTAGCCCCGCCGTTTCAGTCTGGAGAATTGCGTCGACAACTGGGTCGCCGAGGATAATGGAGTGGTAGACGCTCTTCCGAAAACTGCCACGTTGAATTCCCACTCCGGAGGTGGCGTTACCCTGCGGATCCGCATCTACAAGCAGCACAGGGTGTTGAGAGGCAGCCAGGACGGCAGCCAGATTAACAGCCGTGGTGGTCTTGCCGACACCACCCTTTTGATTTGCTACCGCTATTATTCTTGCCATCGAGGTACGAAATCCAAATAAACGGGGTCAGGCCCGTAAATTAGCATAAAACCTGGGCAGGTTTCCGACTATTTGCGGTTTCTGGCGTTTTATTGACATGAATGTTTCACGTGTCCCAACGGAGAAGGTTGTTCCCCCGTCTCAACGCAGACAAGGGGACACGTGAAACATGTGGAAATTAGGCGCTGACGCTGACGTTTACCAGCAAAGTGGCCAGTGCCGCCGGGGTTAAGCCAGGAATTCGGCGGGCTGCTCCAAACGTGACGGGTTGCGCACGCTCAAGCCGTTCGGCCATTTCGTGTGATAAGCCGCTGACTGCTCGAAAATTTAGCCCGCTCGGGATTGGCAGCGTGTCATGAGCGTGAAGTCGCTGAATCGCGCTTTCCTGAGACTTGATATAGCCCGAGTAAAGGCTATCGGAGAGAGCGAATTCGATGTCCGCCAAGCTGCTGGCTGATCGTGTGTCTGCTGGAACCAACTGCGAAATGATGGCCGAGGTTATGCCCGGGCGTTTTGCCAAGTCCTCCAAAGTGATTGAGTCTACGCCACTTAGAGGCGACTTCTCCACCAAGGCCGAGAAAGCGGGATCGGTATTCCGGATGCGTGTCGCACTCAAAGCTCTCTTGATTTGGGCAATCCGGTCGCGTCGCTGATTGAATCGCTCCCACTCGCTGTCTCCAACCAAACCTACTTCGCGTCCGTACTTTGTCAGCCTTTCGTCCGCATTGTCGTGACGAAAAGCCAAGCGGTACTCCGCTCTCGAGGTAAAAATTCTGTACGGTTCGTCGACTCCCTGGGTAATCAGATCATCGACTAGCACGCCGATATACGATTCTTCCCGGCGCAGACCGAAACGCGCGCGGCCCAACGACAAGAAGGCGGCGTTGATTCCAGCAAGCAGCCCCTGACACGCTGCTTCTTCGTATCCGGTTGTTCCGTTGATCTGGCCAGCATGGAAGAGTCCCGCAATGCGACGCACCTGTAAATCCGGGCCTAACTCCCGTGGATCCACATAGTCGTACTCGATCGCGTAACCAGGTCGGATGATGTTGGCGCCTTCCAAACCGGGAATCATGCGCACCAACTCCTGTTGCAAGCCCGCCGGCAGAGACGTCGAAAATCCGTTTAAGTAGACTTCATTAGTGTCGTGGCCTTCTGGTTCAAGGAATAATTGATGACGATCCTTGTCGGCAAACTTGACTACCTTGTCCTCGATCGAGGGACAGTACCTCGGGCCGACGCCTTTGATCTGGCCGGAATACAGCGGCGATTCATGGAGATTCTTGCGAATGCTCTCGTGGAGCCCGCTCGTGGTGTAACCGATATAGCAATCGATTTGCGGCTGCTCAATCTTGTCGGTTGAAAACGAGAAGGCGACTGGCCGCTCATCAGCCTGCTGGCTTTGGAACGCGTCCCAATTTATCGTTCTGCCGTCCAGCCTTGGAGGGGTTCCAGTCTTCAGGCGGCCGACCGGTAAACCTAACCGCTTCAATGTTTCGGCCAATTCAACTGAAGCGGGTTCACCGGCCCGGCCAGCCGTATAGCTAGTTCTCCCGGTATGTATCAACCCGTTTAGAAACGTCCCGGCGGCTATGACGACTGCTTTGGCGCCAATCCGGCGTCCGTCCTGCATTACCACGCCGCGCACCTTGTTGTCGGGGGTCAACAAGTCCACGACCATGCCCTGTCTCAACGATAAGTTCGGCGTATTTTCCAGCGTGTTTCGCAT
>JBDTTW010000293.1:0-9212 GCA_039930405.1 bacterium | reverse complement strand
TTTGTTCGCTGCAACTTCAAGCAGGGTCAAAAACAAACCTCGTAATCGAATAAGCTCCGCACAAGTCGCCATCTGACTTTGTGCCTTTTTACAGCCGCGCTACGCATTTGCCCGCGACGACGCGACCGGAGACACATTAATGGCAAGAGACGACCGTTTTTACGCGTTCATAATCGCTCATACCCCTCGCTCAAGCGCTCAAATCCGTAGGTTCTGTGTAGAAAAACGATCACTTAGAATTCTGGCGCTCGTTGTCGCCACCGTTTTTTGCGGTTCGCTGTACGGCTTTTACGGACTGACTCAACAGGCGGCCCATTTGCGCACTGACATGGAAAACCAACGATTGCGGGCGGAGAATGAAAAACAGCGCATGGAATTGAAGGCCCTGAGCAATCGCGTTGAAGCCGTCGAAGACACATCGCGCAAACTTGCCGAAAAATCCGGAGTTGTTAGTGACCAGGTCACGTTGCCCGGCACGGGTGGTCCCGCGCTGCCGCTGGATGAAAGTGGTTTGGCAGCGCTTTCGGGCAAGATGAGCCAGCTCGAAACTAAAATGAGAGCTTATGAGAGTGTCCTGCGCGAGCGTGGCTACACGCCTTCGGTTTGGCCGGTTGTAGGCAAGTTGGAGAGCGGATTTGGCGGCAGAAGAAACCCTTTTGGCGGCAGCTCATATGAGTTTCATTCAGGTCAGGACATCGACGCCGCACCCGGTGACCCAGTGGTCGCGGGCGCCAGCGGCAAAGTCACTTTCGTCGGCTGGCAAAATGGGTACGGTCAACTGATCGTTATCGACCATGGCGGCGGCCTGACTACCCGCTACGGACACCTCTCGCATATCGATGTTTCGCAGGGACAATGGATCGAACGCAGCCAGTTTATCGGGCGAGTCGGTTCGACCGGACGGTCAACCGGACCGCACCTGCACTATGAGATTCGTATCAATGATGAGCCGGTAGATCCACTCCAGTACCTGTTAACTAGCGCAATACATTAGGTTTTTTTAACTTGACACGTGAAATTGCTTTCATTTAGTATGCGCCGCGTTCAGGGAAAGCCTCTGCAGCAGTCCTAAGTTTTCGCGATACAAGCTTTACAGCAATGTGTTTTTTAGTAAGCCCCCGTTAGTGTGCATGATGAATCGCGCCAAGAGCGCTGTTCACCATGCATTTTTTGATTGTGCCTCCGTATTCGCTTCCAAGGCGCGTCCGGCTCACAAGCTTTAACCAGGTCGCGCGAAAGCCCCAAGGCTCTCGCCCCCGTTTTACCGAATCGTTAGGAGGATTCGTTGTTATGTCTAGAATAACCGGTAAGGTCAAGTGGTTTAACAATTCGAAGGGCTATGGCTTCATCGAGCAGCCAGGCTCTTCAGATATCTTCGTTCACTACAGCGCCATTCAAGGAGACGGCTTCAAGACTCTCGAAGAGGGTCAGGAAGTTGAATTCGAAGTGACGCAGGGCCCGAAAGGACCACAGGCAGAAGCAGTGATCAAGATGTAGGTCTCCCCGGCTTGCTCAGCAACGCCACTGACCGCTTCCGGTCTTTCGGTCCGGTAAGCGCAAAAAGAAGAAAGGCAACGCCGACGAATCGGGGTTGCCTTTCTTATTTCCCAAGCGACTTAGCTCAGCCTCTTTCGCCTCGAGCCTTGAAACTCACGTGACCACCTTCCACATCAATTGAGAACGAAACCTTATCGCATCCCAAACGTTCTTTAAGTCCGTCAGCTTGAGACGCTATCAAGCGATGAAAACGCGGAAAGGAAAAGTCTTCGATCGGCTCACCGCAAACTTTCTTTGCTTCCATCAGCACGCTATAAAGATTCTTGACCAACTCGACGTCTTTATGCGCGTCGTCACAAACAAAGTTCGTTTTCTTGAAGCCCTCGACTGCCTGCTGTTTGGCTTGAACTCTGGCAGCCGCCATCGGGTCTCGGCCCTCTTCCCGTCCCTGCATTGTGCGCCGCCAAAGATCGCGAAACGCGTTGTAACGCGAAGCCAGCGCACCATAGCGATATCGCTGTGCATAGCTCAACGTCCGATCGTCGCCCAATCGCTTAATGACGGTTTCCACGCGACCTTTGGTATCGTAAGGCGGCCGCTTAGACGCCCCATTGAAGAAGACGTCAAACTCGATTTTCAAACGGCGAATGTCTTCCTCAAGACGCGTCAACTGGTCATCGATGCTCTGCTCAATCTCGCCGACGGTGAATTTGGTTTTGGATCTTAGTTGCGACCGGAAAAGTTTGTTATCGCTCTTTGGCACGGACTGGATTCTCCTTGAGAGGTGGGAAACGGGCGGGACGCATCGAACGAGACGCGCTGGCTGAGTCTAGGGGTTTCAAAAGCAACGTGTCAATAAATAAGTCTGCAAGCGAGCTTTTTCTGACGCTTCAGCCAGGCCCAGGGCGGTTTGCCAGCCATGTAAACAACGGCTATCCTACGAAACCACCAGGCAAACTCTTCAAAGTCTATGTCCAACCCAGCAACCAGCAGTTTGCGTGCTATTCCTTCAGTTGATCAATTATTGCGTACCGAAGAAGCCGTCCAACTCCGCAGGGCGGTCGGTAATCAGCGGCTGACGGAAATAGCTCGTGAAGTCACTGATCAAATCCGCGCACAAATCGAGTCCGGCAGTTTGCGAGACACTTCCCGCGAGGCGTTGCTCGCAGAAGGAATTCAGCAGCTTCGGATGGTCGGGGCGCGTGAGGCACTGCGCGGCTTCAGTTCCGTAATAAACGCGACGGGCGTAATCCTGCACACGAACCTGGGACGCGCTCCCCTGTCAGCGGCAGCCAAAACTGTGGTAGCAAAAGAAGCAGCAGGTTACTGCACGCTTGAGTACGATCTTCAGACCGGAGAACGTGGCAAGCGCGGCGCACGAGCTGAAGAGCTGCTGGTCCAATTGACCGGCGCGCAGGCTGCGCTGATTGTCAACAATTGCGCCGCGGCGGCGTTGCTCATTCTCAAGGTGCTTGCCCATGACGGCGAGACAATCGTGTCGCGGGGAGAACTCGTAGAGATAGGCGGAGACTTTCGCGTGCCGGACGTGATGTCAAACTCGGGCACGCGCATGATTGAAGTCGGCACTACCAATCGGACCCGGCTTGAAGACTACAGCGGCGCCATTAACACAAACACTCGTTTGATAATGCGTGTTCATCCGTCAAACTACCGCATCATCGGCTTTACCACTTCACCTGACCTCGCCACTCTTTCGGCCCTCGCGCATAAGCGTGGATTATTTCTTTATGAAGATGCGGGCTCAGGCGCGCTCATTGACCTCACAAAATATGGTCTGGAAGATGAGCCGATCATCAGTGATTCGATCGTGGCGGGCGCGGACGTCGTTTCTTTCAGCGGTGATAAATTGCTTGGTGGACCACAGGCTGGGCTCATCGTCGGCCGCAGCCAAATCATTGAACGTCTGCGCAGAAGCCCACTTTACCGCGCCTTGCGCGCCGACAAATTGTGCCTCGCTGCGTTGGAAACGACGCTTGATGCGCATCGACGCGGCGCACTGGAAGAGATTCCCCTGTTTTATATGTTGGGTTTAAGCGCCGAAGAGATTGAGGCACGAGTGCGCAACCTTGCTCAGCAACTCGCTGCGCTTGGTCCTTCAGGTTTGAATGTCACAGTGGTCAGCGGTAACTCTGCTGTCGGCGGTGGCTCCGGACCAAACGTTCATCCGCCAACTGCGTTGCTGGCCCTGGCGCATGAGACAATCAGCGCTAACGAGATTGAGGGTCAACTGCGGGCAGCCTCGCCTCCAGTCATCACTCGCATTGCCGATGGTCGAGTGTTACTGGATTTGCGTACCGTCGATGTTTCCGAAGAACCACACCTGCTAACTGCCTTGAAATCCCTCGCATCTTAGATTTCCCGCCAAATCCTGCGTTTTCACTGGCTTGCCGGTGGTCAACAATGTATAATCAGCTCCGGCTTTGCTCCCGCGCCCAGAGCTCACACTACGGTCCCGCACCAGTCTTTCGCGTTCACTTCCGCTAATCAGCCTTGCAAGTTCCTTCATTCAAATCTCTTGCGACTAACTGCGCTATTGCCGCGCTCTCAGCGGCGATTGGTTTTGCCCTGCTCTGGACTGGTCCGTTGGCGCTCCTGCAAAACTTGATTCTGATAACTGCGGGGAACCAGAAAGCGGCGCCGTTGTTCTCTAACTTTTGGTTCGGCGCTCTGCTGGTGTTTGCGGCGGCGTTCGTCACGGCCATGATCGTTGAATGCTTTGGACTCCGCCGGCCGTTAATCTATTTGTCAGGCGCACTATTCGGGCTTGGCATTTTGAGCGTCGCCGCCTCCTGGATTTTTTCTCGTGACATTCATTTTGTTCCGCTCGTTGTCGCGGTCTTAGTCAGCGCTGCAGCAGTTCAGTTCAAGCGATTGCGACGACAAGAAAATGAGCTAACGGAAAAGTTGCTGGACGCCCCATTCAGAAGGGGATCGCGATCTGAAGAAGGTGACCGCAGGCTACTCAGCGGATTGAAATTGCTGGACACCGTTTTGGCCCCAACCGAAGCGATTGTTTTTCGTCGCGACGGTGCTGGAGGGCTGGTCTCGTCCGCTCGCCTGCGAGCCGCAAGTGGGACCATGCCTGAGACTGAACGAAATTCGACTTGGCGAGAAGGCGTAAAACTGTGCGAACGCGCGATCGCGACTCGCGAAATCGTAGTTGAAAAGGTTGGATCGGATGACCCGGCGACGAATATTGCGCTTCCTCTGCGTCACGAAGATCGGACTGTTGGGGCACTCCTCATTCGCTCGAGCCAGGAATTCGATGACGATGATCGCGCGTTATTGCGCGCGGTCGGCGGCCAGATGGCGCGCAATCTGCAACGTGAGCAAGTGGGAAAGACCAGCCGGCGCCGGGGCCACTGGGATTTCCTTTCAGTGACCGCTTCGCGCAAACGGCTCGACTCGCTCTACGTTCTTAACGGCGCATTGCTGGAACAGCGTGTCGGCATCAACGCTCTGTCAGAAATCGGCGACGGTGTTGCCCTGGCGTCGCTGGACGGCCGCATCGCGTTCGCCAACGAAGTGATGTGCTTGTTCGTGGGCATGCCGCAAGCGGATACACTCCGGCTCAGCATCTTTGATCTGCTCGCTGCATTTCGCACCGATGTCTTTGACGAACCCGCAATTGCAGTGCGGCGCGTGTTGCAAACCGGTCAGGCCTACGAACATGAACTTCAATTTACTGAACGCAACGAGACCCTTGGCTTGCGCATCTCGCTCGTGCTCGACGATTCAAAGACGCTTCAAAAGACTCCGCAACCATTGTGTCTGGCAGTCGTCGTCAAGGACCTGACCCGAATCAAGGAGTACGAGCAATTGAAGAGCGACATGATCTCCTTGATGTCTCACGAACTGCGCACACCGCTGACGAGCATCAATGGTTTCGCCGAACTACTTGCGGCGGACGACCAGTTGCCGGAACAAACGCGTGAGTTTGTCACGATCATCGCCAACGAGTCGCAACGCCTTTCGCGAATGATCAATACCTTCCTGGCGGTAACAAAACTACAGCGCAAGGACAAGCAGGAAGTCCTGAAGATTCCACTGCGGCTTGATGAAGTCGTCAGGGAAACGATCGCAACCCTGCAGCCGGTTGCGAAAAAGCGGCGCATCCGCTTGGTGGAGCAACCCACCGAACGACTGCCACCGGTTGCCGCCGACAGGAGCATGATTACGCAAGCAGTCAAGAATCTGGTTAGCAATGCAATCAAGTACAGCCCTGAACGCACTACGGTCACACTGTCAACGGCGCTTGAGGCCGAAGCAGTTCGGCTGAGTGTTGAGGACCGCGGCTACGGCATCCCAACTGAAGCAAAAGACAGAGTCTGGGAAAAGTTTTATCGCGTCGTGCGCGAAGGACAGGAGAAGGACGAGGAGTCCACCGGTCTGGGTTTATCGTTTGTGCGTGAAGTCGTCGAACAACACGGCGGCACGGTCGGTTTAGAGTCGGAAGTCGGCCGCGGATCAAAATTCAGTTTCACGTTGCCGCGGCTTTAGCTACGGTTTATTAATTGTTCCGCGACAGGAAGGTGCGCCACAGACGCACCTTTTTTTATTTGAGTGCAGCGTCGATTCATAGTCGATGGTGATTTCCTCGCCGGGCCGAATATCACGCAGCGCGATGAACAGGATATGGCCGTAGAGAATCTGCATGAAGGCATTGGGTTCGCACGAGTGATTTATGTAATGGGTGCCGTTGCCGCCACGGCTGCCGTCCAAGCTCCAACGATCGTTGATGGCACAAATGCGCAGTTTGCGGCGCGAAGCCCGGCGGTTCGCTTCGGCATTTGAGATTCTCTCGCCAGTGTACTCGGCGATTTTTCTTCGGTGCTTGAAGGCAGCAATCGCAAAGCAACCCTTACCTTCAATCGCAGATTTTTTGATCGCCAGACCTGGCGCCAGACTGAGCTTCATGTGGTTGCTAGAAATTGTAAGACAAACTTATACCGTTGGGCTGAACGGCTAAACGCGTAGTACAAATAGTTCATTAAGAGTTGGCGGTAAAGGGCCATCGCAACTAACAGTTTGCTTAACATAAGAAAAGGCCGCCCAGATTTGCACCGGGCGGCCAGGACTCGCGCGAGCACAAGACCTGGTTACTTTAACTTGAAACTGCGCGCGATCGAATCTGTTTGATTGCGGATGCGCGCGAGTTTGTCGCGCAAGCCGGTGAAGCGCAAAGCGTAAATCGTGCGATTGTCGGCTTGCAGATAATAGATGCGGCCCATCATCGGTTTTCCAGCTTTCGTAAACTCGTAGGAAGCAGTCACCCCACTGAGCCGGCCGGAGAATGGTTCCTGTTTGCCACCGACAAATCCTGGAATGTATCTCAGCTTCTGATCCTGATCGCGCAGCGCTACGTCAGCGGGGCTTGTACCGGCGTCAACAATTTCTTTGCGAATCTGCAGGAAACCGTCCATCCGATCGCCATAAACAAATTCGGCGCGCTCACGCGACGTATCGGATTCCGAAATCGATTTCCATTGGCTGGAAGGAAGCTCGATAGAGTATTCACCCTGATCGCTAACGAGATTTTCCTGGGCCAACACGATTACAGCGCTTGCCGCAAGCACGATCAAAACCAGCAATGCCGTTAGGTGTTTCATTGAGTACATCTCCGCTCTTTCAGTTTGTTGGAATAGTTAGAGACCAAGCAGCAATTCTCAACCATTCGGATGCTACACCCGACTCGCATCGTTGTCTGCCCGCGCCTGAAACCGGCCGTCAATCAGCCTTTAGCTTCACCTATTATCTCTCGTTGCCGGGCAATGAGCGTTGCCAGACCGTCGGTCGCCAACCCCAGCAGACTGTCCATTTGCGCCCGCGAAAAAGGCTCGCGCTCGGCAGTTCCCTGCACCTCGATGAAACGGCCATCGCCGGTACAAACGACATTCATATCAACTTCCGCCCGCGAGTCTTCGTCATACTTCAAGTCAAGCAACGGCGTGTTTTCGACCACGCCAACGCTGATGGCAGCCACTTCGTTGGTGATGATGTTGCGCTGAATTTTTCCCGCCGCCAACAGCCGCTTGACTGCCAGCGCGAAAGCCACGTACGCGCCAGTGATCGCCGCGGTGCGAGTCCCACCGTCAGCCTGCAAGACATCACAATCAAGCGTAATCGTTCGTTCACCAAGCAATCGCAGGTTCGCCGCTGCTCGGATACTGCGGCCGATCAAGCGCTGGATTTCATGCGTGCGTCCGGATGGACCACCACGTCCAATCTCGCGGGAAGTTCGTTGTTGAGTGGCGCGCGGCAGCATCGAATACTCGGCGGTGATCCAACCCTGTCCGCTGTTACGAAGAAAAGGCGGCAACCGCTCATCTATTGAAGCAGAACAGATCACGCGCGTCTGGCCCATCTCGATCAGCACCGAACCTTCCGCATAAGGCAGAAAGCCGGGAGTGATCTTAACTGGCCGCAACTCATTGGCGGCGCGGCCGTCAGTACGTGCGTAGCTCATCGTGTCCCCAAACTTCTACAGCTTCCAGCACCGAAGGCGCGGTGCCTAAAAATCTTTCAGCTACTTTAGCAAATCGTTCAGCCGCGTCCGTAACATAAAAGTGATCGAGATCGTCGCAGAGCCGCCGCTCCGCAAGTTCGCTTGTTGTCTGCGAGGCGCGCAGTTGCCTGGCTTCCAGCAACGACCGCACTTCCCCGGCAGCGGCTTCCCCGGAATCGATCAGAGGAATGTCGCCGACGGTTTCGCTAATCAGATCGCGCAAAATCGGATAGTGGGTGCAGCCCAGGACCAGGGCGCCAAGATCGGCTTCCCGCAAATCCTGCAAATATTGTTCAGCAACGGATCGTGCGACCTCGCTATTGGCCCAACCTTCTTCTGCCAGCGGTACAAACAAAGGACACGCGCGCTCGATCACTTTCGTCTGTGGATCGATCTGGTTAATTGCTTTCGCGTAAGCGCCGCTTTGCACGGTCGCTTCAGTGGCGATTACCGCAATCGTCTTACCGCGGGCGATTTCCACTGCCGCGCGTGCGCCCGGTTCAATTACGCCGACAACCTGAACGTCTACGGCGTTACCAATTGCGGGCAGCGCCAGTGCCGAGGCAGTGTTGCAAGCGACAACCAGCAGCTTAATCCCTTGCGCCTCGAGAAATTTCGCGTTCTCAATTCCATATCGCTCGACTGTCGAAAGTGATTTGGTGCCATAGGGCACTCGCGCTGTGTCGCCTAAGTAAACAAAACGTTCGGCTGGCAAATGTTCGTGCAAGGCGCGGTAGACAGTCAGGCCCCCAACGCCGCTGTCGAAGATGCCGATTGGCAACTGCGGATTTCGGATTTCGGATTTCGGATTTCGGATTGGCACTGTCGAATCAGGGGAAGTCATTTCGGATGCGGACTTGTCCGGTCACGTCCAGCCGTGAGGGATTTGAATCGCAAGTACTAAATCCGCAATCCGAAATCCCAAATCCGAAATTCAAAGAATGGTGGAGGCGCCGAGAATTGAACTCGGATCCAAGAGTCAACGCCGAAAAACTCTACATGCTTAGTCACTTCTCTTCTTTTCCCGATTGTTCATCGGAAAAAAATTCGCTCAACGCGGAGTAAGTGAAGTGACAAGACCGCCGCGAGAGCTAGTCCGACTTTAATCTCGCGCGAACCCACGGACCGAAAGAACGCGCCAGCTTATCTGCGTGACATCTCCCTCCGCGCGCATAAGCAACTTGCGGTG
>JBDTTW010000292.1:0-13910 GCA_039930405.1 bacterium | reverse complement strand
TGTGAGTCGGGAGAAGTCTGGTGATAGCGGCACATCTCGGCATAGTCGGCGAATGCGTGAGGCGTCAAGGTGAAACGATACTGCGCCTTTGGATCTTCACCTTCATCGCGTCGCATCAGGACGAGATCTTTGCCATCCGGGAGAATTTTGTACGCGCGACTTTTAGGTCCCTGCTCGTCGCGTTCATCCAAAAGCAGCGGCTCGAGAAACGAATCACCAAAACCAACATCCACAAGCCAGCGCTGGTCCAGTTGAACCATTAGCGTCAGGTGATCAAAGTCGGGTCCAAATTCACCGCTTGCATTAGCAACCCCGGCGGACAGCATGGTGACGTCGAAGCCGAGAGCCCGCAACAACGCGGCAAACAACCCGTTGGCTTCGTAGCAGAAACCGCCGCGTCTGTTCGTTACGATTTTGGTAAACAGCGCCTCATCTTCAAGCACAATCGGTTGTCCCGCGTGAATGCTTAAATTCTCAAAAGGCACCGTGAATAAGTGTGCTACTTGCAACGCGCGCAAAGTTTCGGCATTAGGCGCAAGCGGGCCGTGATATTTGATGCGTTCCAGGTAGGCCTTAATGTCCAACATGTAAAGGAATATTAACTGTAGATCGCTGAAGATAAAAAGGGGTGACCTGGTCTACCGGCGAGGTTATATTGGCGGCGTCGTTTATCTCATCAAGTTGAATGGAGATTTTATGCAAGGTGTCAAAGCACGCATCCTTGGCCTGGTCCTGCTTCTGCTTGGTATTGGACTGGTCTATTTCAACTGGCATCAATTGCTAAAGGACGGGAGTTATTCGCTGAAGCTGGCGGCGTTCGGACCGCTGGTAGGAGTTGGGGGCCTTTTTCTAATCTTCTTTCCAGCAATGGGCGGAAAGCCCAATACGGCCAGGGACAAGATCATCGTGCTGCTGGTGTTTGTCATCGGCCTGGCCGCTGGTTTGGTTAACTGGTACCTGATGGACCCTGCATTCTTTGGCAGGTAGCAAGGCGCATCAGCACCATTTGAAAGTGCTAACAGAATTCGTTCGTCTTTCGGATTCGTTCCCCGGCGGGAAGCGCGGCTCATTTTGTCATCGAGCTACGGCTGAGTAGGTTTCAAAGTTTCCTCGGGATGATCCGGATTGCGATAACCTCCCACTGTGCCGTCGTAAGTTTCCAAAGGCATGTTGTAATGCCGGCCAGTCGTCGGCGAGACCATGCGTTCGTAACCCATCATGCCTTCCCGTTGGGCCTTGGAGATCCGATCCTGCGAAAGATTTTTTTGCTCCCAGGATTCAATCAGGCCGGAGTTATCCAGCGGATGATTTCGAATGGGAATGAGCTGATCCTGATAGGCGATCTTGCCCGGGTCGATCGCGGCTACGCTTTGCGGCAGCAACGGCAGCCACGTTTTGGCCTGCTCATATTCATTCTCTGGCGCCGAGACCGACTGCAAGACAACCGAGTACGCGCCATATGCATTGAGAATTCCGCAGGTGCTGTTGGCATGTTGCAAGATGCCCTTGGCGTCAGTAAAAGTCAGTTCAAATTCCTGAATCTCCCAGTTGATTCCCGGATAACCCGAAGCCGCCGGTGGCAGATCGCGGGCGCTGATCTGATTAATCTCCGTCGCGCCCAGCTTGCCCAGCAGCATAACCAGAAAATCCCACGGAGTTGTCTTTCCCGGATTTCCGGTCAGCAATATCGAGCTCGCCCACAACCTGCCATTCGGTGAATTCATGTCAACCCCATTGCCGGTTTCCGTCGCGCGCCATTGGGCCGGCATGGCCCAGGTAAAAAACTGACCGCGCTGAACCGCTAATGGGGGCCTGGTAAATGCCGGCTCATCCGCTGATTCAGCTCGTTCTCCATCGCCATTATTGCGCGAAGGCGAGTGAGGGTTTGCAGAACCAGATCGTCCCGCGGGTGAATTGAGCGAAAGCAATTTGCAGCAGCCACTAGAAAGAACCGCCGCGAAGATGAGCAGCGCAACGCGAAGGGTCAGGGAGATCATAGCAGGCGTCCTTTTAAGCAAATGGAATTGAAACCGTAAATGAAAGAACGAACGCAGCAGAGTGCTACTGCAAGCAAGTTTGAACAAGATGACTCTAGCCCTCACTTGGGGCCGGTTTCGTTTCGTCTTTGCTCCATACAGCGTATCGTAAATCGTGAATCGTAATTGGTAAATAGATGCTATGGGGTGCTTCGTGAAAGCGGGTCGCCGCCGGACCAAATTCGCGCTCATTGCGGCCTTGACGATCGAGGTGCCGGTAACTTCTCTACCCGCGCAGCCAGGCGAGCGTCACCAATCTTTTCAGTCCATTCGGCAAACGACGATGCCGGTCCTTGCCAGCGTAATTCATCGACCTTGCGGAATAGCGGCGCGTCGGTGCGCAAGGTTGCCAAGTCCTTGAACAGCAGCGCGGGTGCCAGGTTACCGTCTTTTAGTACACCAGCAGGAAAGTCTTCGATGTGACCGTGGCGGTTGATAAGCGCCGCCGCGGTCTTTGCTCCCAGCCCGGGGATTCCGGGATAACCATCAGCACTGTCTCCAACCAACGCGAGATAGTCGGCGATGAATTCAGGCGCCACGCCAAACTTCGCGCGAATGGCGTGCTCATCGCGAATCTCATTTTTTCTGCGATCAATTTGCACTACGCGATCAGTGACGACACATTGGGCCAGATCCTTGTCCGGAGTCCAAATGCAAACCTTTTCCACTCGCTTATCTTTCGCCGCCAGATACGCCGCGGAGGCAAGCGCATCGTCAGCCTCGAGTTCAACCATGGGCCAAACCACGACCCCCATCGCTGTCAGCGCCTCTTCCAGCGGATGAAATTGGGCCCACAGCACACGCTCGATGCCGGCGCCTGTTTTATAACCCGGCCAAAGATCGTTGCGAAAAGATTCGATAACGTGATCGGTGGCGACGCCGAGGTGCGTGGCGCCGTCTTCGATCATCTTCGCGACCATGTTGAGCACGCCGGACACGGCGCCAAAAGGCGGATCAGTTTTCTTGAAGCGCCGGATGCCGTAGAAGTGACGAAAGAGTTCGTAGGTGCCGTCGATGAGATGGACAATCATTGGCTGGGTGTTGGGTGTTGGGAGACAAAGAATCGAATCAAATCTCGAATCCCGAATCTCAGAACGCAGAAGTCAGAAGTGAATCGTGATCGTCGATCATAAATCGTGAGATGGCAAGTCGCTCTATTTCAAATCCACCATCCAAATATTCCCGGTTGTTTCAGCATATTCATAAACAATCTGTGAACCGAGTGGGGACCACGCCGGATAGCGCACATAAGTATTCATTTTCGTAAAATTCGTCAGTTTCTTTTGTTCTTTAGTCGAGCGCGAAACCCAATAAACGTTCCAAATGCCGTCCCGTTCTCCGGCGAAAAGTACTTTATCGCCATCGGGTGACCAGTCGTAAGGCCAACTGTTGCCTTTGTCGTTGGTTAATTGAATCGGTTCACCGCCATCACTCGGAACTATGAAAACATTATTGTCTTGGCCGCGTTTGATTTCAAAGGCAATCCATTTTCCGTCGGGCGACCATGCCGCAAAGGCCGCCATTTCTTTATCAAATGTTATTTGTTTTTGCTCATGGCTATCTGTCGAGGTGACCCAGATGTTAAGCGTTCCGCTTCGGGCTAAGTTGAAGGCGACTTGCTTCCCGTCGGGCGAAAGTCGCGTGTAATGGATGTATTCATCGAAATCGAATAGTTTTTCTTTTTTTCTGCTTTCGATAGTCATCGACCAAAACGCAGCCCGGTTATCGACTGCGCCGGCAAACCCGATACGCTTTCCATCAGGAAACCAAGAAGCATTAGCGGCGTCTGTGGTGAGTTCAGATTTATTTTTCCCGTCAGCGTCCATTAACCAAAGCTGAAAGCTGGCGCCGACGCTGTAAACCAGATAAATGATTCTTCTACCGTCAGGTGAGAAAGCGGGCGATGAGTTGCGGGTATTTTTCCCTTGCGTTAATTGGGTCGAATTGTTAGCGACGCCGTTGCCAGTCGCAGGAATAGCGGTGGCCCAAATATCTCCCGACGTCGATAGCGCGCTATAAACGATGCGCTTGCCATTGGCCGACATTGATATCTGCCTGATACGCGAACCGGTTGCATCGAAAACTTTGCTCGGTTCTCCGATTGCCTCCCCGGTTCTGGTAACTTTTAGCTGCTGTATTGAATCGCCTCGATCAGTTACGAAATAAATTGATTTGTTATCCGGTCCATAAATAACATCTGCCGCGTTTAGCAATTCGCCGGAAAGTTTTTTTAAGTCGTCGCCTTCCGCGGTAACAGACCAAATCGACGCAACACCGGTGTCACTTGAATCAAAGGCGATTCGCTTTCCGTCTGGCGACCAGGATGGCGCCCCGTGGCCACCGGCAGGATTTCCGGCCTGGGTAAGTTGTTGCAGTTCGCCGGTTGCCACTGAAACCAGCCAAATGGTCGATGGCGGAAAGGCGTTGCTAACATTGAAACCAAGATCGAAGAGAATATCCGATTGGAACGCAATCCTGGAACTATCGGGCGCCCAGGCTGGATGAGAACCAAACTCAGTCAATTGTTTAGCGGCGCCGCCAGTAGTGGGAATAATCCAAATCCCGCCGCGCTTCTTAGAATAAAAAGCTAGCCAACTACCATCGGGCGAGAATGCTGGCTCGAAATTCTGTCCGCCATCTGAGGTCAATTGTACTTCGCGAGCACCGGAGATCAGTTGCTTGACGTAGAGCTCAAAACTACCCGTCCGGTCCGAACTAAATGCGACTGTGTTGCCATCCGGTGAGATTGAAGGATAAAAGTCTAATCCCGACCAGGTGGTGATTTGTATAGTCCGGCTGACGGCAGAAGTGTCCCGTGCTCTGCCTCTATTGCCGGCAAGCCAGAAGCCCAGCACCCCGACCGCGGATAATGCGAGCAGTATTACGAACCACCAGGGTCTTTTTTTCGCGCTTATCTTTGGCGGATCGCTTAGCGCGGCCGGGCTTTTGTACTCGACAATGTCTTGAGCAGCGTTTGTGTGGAGGATACCTTCTTCGCTAACGGCGAACGTTTCGCGTACATCCGCGACGAACTGGTAGCCTCTGCCGGGCACGGTGACAATAAAACGGTGCTCCTGTGGCTTTTCGCCAAACACTTTGCGTAGCGCGGAAACGTGAACGTTGAGACTGTTTTCCTCGACGACGCTCTCGGGCCAGACACTCGCCATCAACTGATCTTTCGTAACCACCTGGCCGTGCTGCCGCACCAACGCCAGCAACACCTCAAAAGCCTTAGGCGTTAGAGGCACGGTTTCGGTATCGCGCCACAAAAGACGCTTCTCCACGTCCAGACGGAACGCGCCGAACTCAAGTACGCGCGGCAAGACGTCGCCGTTGGCTGGACTCAGGACTCTTAAGGAATTTTCAGACACTTTTAAGGTTTCTCAAAGACGTGGGCAGAGATAGTCGCTAGCGTGCCAACCGGAGGGAGGAAGTGCGCGTCGTTTGCAGTTGAAGAAGGCTACTTCATCAAGCGCCGACACTTTACTCCCGCCCATATATCAAGTCAATAAATTGGAGCGCACGACTATGAATCGCACCCGTCTTTTGGCCAGTCAACTAGTGGCCGCAATCGTTCTCCTCTTTGGGACGCTGACTGTGGCGGCGCAGGTGTCAAAGGAACAGAGCACGAAGCCCACACCTGAAAACCACCAAGCGCATGCCATCGCGGATTTGGCTTTGCAACGCGTCCATTCGGGTCGCTCCGATGAGGCTATAGAAATATTCAAAGACGCCTTACGGCTGGCACCCAACGAGGCCCTCATTTACAACAATCTCGGATCCACTTACGCCGTTCTTAAG
The DNA here is from genome assembly GCA_039930405.1 of bacterium. Classification (GTDB taxonomy): domain Bacteria; phylum Acidobacteriota; class Blastocatellia; order Pyrinomonadales; family Pyrinomonadaceae; genus PSRF01. The sequence goes on along the minus strand of JBDTTW010000292.1, from coordinate 8,073 downwards.
CGCTTCGATGAAGCCACCGTTGCCTTGAGGCGCGCTATCGCGTTAAAACCGGACTTTGCCAATGCATATTACAACCTGGGTCGCGTTTACGCCGAAACCGGTCGCGATGTCGAAGCGCTCGCGGAGTTTAGTCGTGCGGTAGAGCTGGCTCCGGCTTTCGCACTTGCACGCGTTGAATTGTGCGAAACTCATCTGGCGTTGGGACATAACGAGGAAGCCGTCGCGTGCTACGAGGCTTTGCTGGAACTTGGCACACAGGACGCAGAGACGCGCTCAAACTACGGCTACGCATTGACCAGGACAAAGCAGTACAAGAAAGCAATCGTCACGTTAAGTGAAACGGTACGCCTGTTTCCCAATTACGCCGGCGCCTATAACAATCTTGGAAGTGCCTTTTTCCACACGCAGCGATACGATCAAGCCGTCTTAGCGCTTCGGCGCGCCATCGATCTCGAACCGGATTGCGAAGCAGCACGCTACAACCTGGCCCTGGCCTATCTCGGGGTTGCGAATGACTCCGCAGCGCTGGAACAATATGTAATCTTGAAACGCACAAGCCAAGTGCGCGCTCAGATGCTTTATGAATTAATGTTCAGTAAGCGGGTAGTTTCTGTGAACCCAAATTAAGGTGTGGGGGCGGGGGGCCGGCGTCAGAAGTCAGGGTCGGAAACGGGACTCCGATACCGAGATCGGAACTCGGAACTCGGAACTCGGAACTCAGAACTGAAAACTTGAAACTCGAAACTTGAAACTTAAGCTTGCAGCACTGAAATAATATTGCCGGCCGGATCTTTGAACCACGCGATGGTCGGCCCAACCTCGCCACGGTGAATTCCCTTCTCATCCGTCTTTATGTCGGCATTGTCATACTGTTCAAAACGCACCCCACGCTTCGTGAGTTCAGCTACCGCAGCGTCAATATTCTCAACCGGAAAATTCAGTACGGTGAAAGTTGCCGGCGTATGGTTTGGGTTAGGATAAACGATTATTTCTGCGCCGCCCGCGATGTTCAGTTGCAAAATTCTTTTGCTCTTGCCAAGTCGTTAACTGAAAAACCGGAAAATGCTTTCGTATTCATGAACATGCGCTTCCTCCATCAGAACATCCGTCAAATAACTACCAAAACAAATGCAAAAGGGCACGGTCGTGACCGTGCCCTTCGAAGTTACCATGCTGATCAGCAAAGCCCCAGCTCGCCATTGGTTTTTTGGACAGAGCTGACGTAGCGACTACGGTTTGTTGCTTACCGGTGTAGCATTCGGCCTCTGGCTCATACCGCGATTGAGCAACAACTTAACTTCCACGCGCCGATTCTGTGCGCGCCCTGCCGCGGTTGTGTTATCGGCAACTGCTTCTGTTTTGCCATAGCCCATCGGCGTCACAAAACGGCGGAGCGGAATCTTATGATTAACGGCCAGGTACTGGATGACAGCATCCGCGCGCTCGCGGCTCAGACGAAAATTCTTGGTTTCACCACCGGTAGAATCCGTATGACCCGAAACTTCAATTGAGTAAGCCTTGGCGCTTGCCGTTTTGGCTGCAAACTCGTCCAGGTGTTGTTTTGCTTCCGGCGACAGCACCGCGCTGTTGACTCGAAAGTTCACCGCAACGTTCTCCTGGACATCAAACTCATCGAGATCGTCGATGCGTGTGTTAGCGGCGGTTGCTTCATTCCGCGCTTCGGCGGCGACGGCGTAGAGCTCGTCCATCTGGCCGGCCATGCGTTGCTGGTTTTCCTCGACGGGAGTCACTCGCGAATCAGACGTGATCGCAGCTCGCATGTCGGATTCATCAAACCTGATTTTGTCAGCCACCAACTGGCCCTGTGAATCGCCGCGTCCTTCTACTTCTACAATCAACCCGCGCAGGATGTCGGTCACCGGATATTTTTTGCCGCTGCGAAGAAAGCCACCATTGGCTTTAACGCTCGTACGATCGGTTATGAGTACTTGATAGTCGGTGCGGTTACGATCGCGGATTCTGAAGGTCTCGCCTTCGCGCGCGATGACTACGCCTTTGAACTTCAACTTCGCGCCGTTGGGAATGGATTGTAGGTTGCGCTCGACCGCGGTGGGCTGGGGGTTTGCAACCTGGCCATAAACTAACGGGGTTATGGCAAACAACAGCGCCCACCCGATCAGCAGCTTGGGCAGGCGAAAATTCTCATTAATCCTCATATTTACTCCTTCAAAATTAATTAGGGATTCAACCTTTTCCGGACACAATCGCCCGGTGGCTCAGCGGGAGAAGCGAACCGGTAATTGTGACCTATCGGGAGAAGAGTTTTGTTGCAAACAAACGATGGTTAGGTGGCAATTGGTAGCAGGGGAAATGGCAGAGCACGACCATGAGATTGTTGTTCTTGAACCCTTGCCCCGAGGTTCGTGCCTATGTGGCTTATGTTCTCTTAAAACCCAACTCCAATTGGTACTGCCTGTGATTAGTAAACCTTGCGCAGTTGCACTTTTTTCTTCGTGCCCAATGCAAACCGCGGCTCGATTTTCGCGTTATCTGAAACTAACGACGCGACCAGCTCCCCAACTGCGGGCCCATGCTTGAATCCGTGACCCGAACCGCCGCCGACGAGCCACGCGTTTTCAAACGCCGGATGACGATCAATGAGGAAGTCGCCGTTGGAAGTATTCTCATATTGGCAAACGCGCGACTCGATTACCGGCGCATCCGCCAGCGCGGGCACGCGCCGCTCAAGGTAGGCGCGGAGTCGCGTAACGCTCTCTGGCAAAACAATTCGCTCGCCTGTTTCGGGATCAAACGGTGGACCGTGTTCGTCAATTGCGATCTTGACTCCGCGGCTTTCGAGATTGGGAATGCCATACACAAGATCGTTAAAGTCGATCCACGCCGGCATTTGATCCGGCAGGAAGCGCTCGTCGCCGGCCGGCACACCCAAAAAGAAAACTTCTTGTCTGGTCACATGAATCAATTCAGCCAGTAACTCAGGAAAGAGTTTTGGCAACCAGGGGCCGCAAGCGAAAACAAATTTATCGGCGACAATCCTGGCGCCCGTGGTTGTTTCAACAAACCGCAGTCTCGCCGTTCCATTCCGGGGCGGGCAGATTGCTGCTTGAACGTAAATCACGCCGCGAGATTGCGCGGCCGCGACTAAACCCTGCACCGCCTGGCGCGCCAACAACACGCCGCTCTCGTTTTCAAGCATGCCCCAGGCAACCGGACCAAATTCAAGCTGGCGGTAACGTTTGACAAGCTCGTTACGGTCGAGTCTGGCAAACTTCACCTTGTCTTGCTCGAACGTTTTGCAGGTGGCTTCGCAATAAGGATCCTGCTCTCGGGCCAGCCACAAAACTCCGGTAGGCTGAAACAGTTGGGGCCGCGCAATGTCAGCAAACAATTGTTGCCAAAGTTCATACGAGCGCCGCGCCATGCGCGTGTAGATTGCATCAGGCCCATAACCCAGCCGCAGAATGCGCGATTCGCCACCTGAACTTGCGCGACTATTCGCTGGTCCATACGCGTCGACCAGCAAGACGTCGGCGCCCGCCCGCCGCAGTTGATGCGCTGTCCAGGCGCCAAAGACTCCTGCGCCGACGACCGCGGCGTCGACTTTGTATGCTGTGGTCATAACAAAGGTTTGCGTTAAGGGGAATCGATGCGGCTCGGCTGTGCCGTCTGATGTGCGGCGGCGGCTATGCCCCGCCGAACTCAGCTAAATGATTCCGGGGCTACGCCCCTGTTCTGGCTTAGCTCATCAGGCCTATTGCCAAGGACCGAGGCGCGGGCATAGCCCAAAAATTGAAAGGCACCGTTACGGCGGGGCATAGCCACCGCCTCACATCCGGCGGCAAAGCCGAACTTGACGTGGGCCCCGACTCTTCAAGAGGCACGAATTGTAACCGGCTGAGGGAAAACAAGCGGCGCATCGCGATTGCCAATCAGATAATTCTCCCGGCGGCTTCTATTTTGCTCCCTCTCCAGTGACTGTGAACTTGATGTCGTCAGCGCTTTCCGCCAGCTTGATATCGTGGGCGTTGTATCCCACCACCTGGACTGTGTACGAACCCGGCGACAAAGGTTTCTCGAGCACGTAAGACGTGCCATCCACGCGCTTGTTGATGAAGTCATATTCGGTCTTTGCCTCCGTTGCGCTGTCGGCGTGAATGCTGAATTTGTAGTAGGCCGCGTCAGGATAAGCATCCCACTTCACTTCGATATTGTCGGGAGCGATTTTTGCGCCCGCCTTCGGTGTGATCAACTTCAGATCACTCTTGAAAAGATTTGTGTCAGGCGCGATGAACGTGTGGTCCTCGTCCAGTTGGTATTTTGCCGATCCGACGAAGCCGGAAGTCGCAAACACGTAGTAGTTCGTGTTGAAGACTTTCGCGGTCAACCCTTCGTAAATCCCCGGCGGGACGTTCTTGATTAGATATTCGCCGTTAGCATCAGTTTTTGTCGTGAAGGTTTCCCCGCCACAACCGCCGATAAAGCGATTGAATTTTTCACACAGCTTCACCTCGATATCCGCGACTGGCTTTTCGTTGAAAAAGACTTTGCCCTGGACGTTCGCCTTGCCCGCAGCCGGCTTTTCTTTCTCCACTCCGGTTGCTGAATGAATCACATCATCGGCGTCAGGTTTGGATGATGACGCTACGTTTGTATTTGCATTGTCTGAGCGAGCTACGTTCTTGTTTCCGGAATTCTTACAAGCGAGCACCACCGCCGCCAAAAGAAAAATTGCAATCAGTGCTTCCCTATTTCTGTGCGACATGCCTTTGTCCCTCTCTTTGATCGATTGTTAACGAGCGCAGCTTAGTTAGGATAACGCAGCGGCTGGACTCCTGAAAAGAAAAGTTTTTGCCGTTGGCGCCCTAATTTCAGTTTTCTCCGCGCGTCCTTTGTGCTCTCTGTGACTCTGTGGTGGATGGCCTGCGCCGCGCAGGCGCCGATTTGATCAATGCAGATGGAAAGAGCCTCGAACACGTTGGCGTCTCACCCGACGAATTGACGTTGCCGACGGCGGATGACCTTGCGGCGGACTGCGATCCGGTACTGGCGCACGCCGCGAAACTTGCAGGATTGGCGCTAACTCCGGAAAAGGCCGGCGCGCTGTTCCCGAACGAGTGGAGAAATTTTTAGCGAATTGGCTCTTTTTGGTTTGTTTCGTCTGTGGTTTCAGACGTTTGCGGCGCGGTTTTTTCCCCCAGCACCACGCGCACGTTGTGAGTCTGGGCGTCGTCGCTCAACTTAATCACGTCATCTAACAATACCTGCCCGTCGAGTTCGACAGTTGCGACACCGTGACTGATTCCGAGCGGGTTCTCGATCTTGATCCGGTAGGTAGTATGCTCGCGACGATAAGTAATCTCGAAATCACGCCACCAGCGCGGCACGCACGGGTCGATGCGTAGACTCGCGCCTTCCAGTTTGAATCCCAGAATCGATTCCAGTCCCGCGCGATACATCCAACCCGCTGAACCCGTGTACCAGGTCCAACCACCGCGGCCGGTGTGCGGCGGCACTGCGTAAACATCGCCGACAGCGACGTAAGGCTCAACCTTGTACTTGTGCAGCCCGGCGCGCGTCGAGGAGTGATTGACCGGGTTCAGCAACGAGAAAAGTTCGCCGGCTCGTTCGCCATCGCCGAGCATGGCAAACGCAATCAAGGTCCACAGCGCCGCGTGGGTGTATTGTCCGCCGTTCTCGCGCACACCCGGCACATAGCCTTTGATGTAACCGGGATCGAGTTTGCTTTTGTCGAAAGGCGGCGTAAAGAGAATGACCAAACCATCGCCGCGCCGGATCAGATACTCTTCAACCGCAGCCATCGCGCGCACTGCGCGATAACTTTCGGCTCCGCCTGAAATGACCGACCACGACTGCACAATGGAATCGATGCGACATTCATCGTTCTGAGCTGAGCCGAGCGGCGTGCCGTCGTCGAAGAAAGCGCGACGATACCAATCACCGTCCCAGCCGTTTTCGGCGAGTGCCTTCTTAAGTTTCTCGAGATGCTCGCGATACTGCGTGCCCCGCGTGCTCTCGTTTCGCTTATCGCAATAAGGCGCAAACGCCGCCAGCGTCGTGTAGAGAAACCAACCCACCCAGACGCTTTCGCCCTGGCCCAGGTGGCCCACGCGGTTCATGCCGTCGTTCCAATCGCCCGAACCCATCAACGGCAAGCCGTGCTGGCCGACAGTCAAACTGCGATCGAGTGCGCGCGCGCAATGCTCAAATACCGATGCCGATTCCGGCGAAACGTTCGGCTGCATGTAAACTTCCTGCTCTTCCGGCTTCAGCAACGGCTGCTCAAGGAATGAAACTGTTTCATCGAGCACCGACAGGTCGCCGGTGACGGTCAAATAGAAAGCGGTGACGAACGGCAACCACAAAAGGTCGTCAGAAAACCGCGTGCGCACGCCGCGGCCGCTCGGCGGATGCCACCAATGTTGCACGTCGCCCTCTTTAAATTGCCGGCTGCTCGCCCTGACAATTTGCTCGCGCGCGACCGCTGGACTGCTGTAGACCAACGCCATCACGTCCTGCAATTGATCGCGAAAACCAAAAGCGCCGCCCGATTGGTAGAACGCCGTGCGCGCCCAGATGCGGCAGGACAACGTTTGATAAAGCAGCCAGCGATTGAGCATCGTGTCGAGCGCCGCATCTGGCGTTTTCACTTCAACCGTGCCCAGCAGTTTGTCCCAGTGACTAAGCACTGCTTCGAATGCGTCGTTCACTGCGCCAAAGCTGGTGTACCTGGCCGCCAGCTCTTGCGCTGCTGCTTTCGACTCCGCTTCACCCAAAATAAACACCAGCTCGCGTGCTTGTTGCGGCGCCAGCTCGATCGTTGTTTGCAAGGCTGCGCAGGGATCGAGTCCCGCGCCATCGCGGCCGGCAAGAGTTGTACGACGTAAACCAGCCGGACGATCAGGCGCGCCGTTGCGACCGAGAAACTCCTTTCGGTCACAAGTCGCGCTCGTCAGCGGCTCGTTCGTAGCCACGAACGCGACGCGCGTCGCAAATTCATTGTTGAAAGGATTCTGCGCAAATATCGTCCGCGCCTGCTTATCGATTTCGGTTATGAGATATGGAGCAGTGCTCGAGCGTTGCACGCCCAGCACCAGTTCGGTGTATGAAGTCACGGTGATTCGTCGTTTGCGTGCGGTGCGATTGCGCAAACGCAATAGAGAAATTTTCACCGGACCGTCGAGCGGAACGAACAACAACAGCTCCTGGGAAATTCCATGGCTGACGTGTTCGAAAACGGTGTAACCCTGCCCATGCCGAACGACGTAAGGTTCAGCTTCGCGAATCGGCAGCGGCGTCGTGGACCAGACGGTGCCCGTTTCTTCATCGCGCAGGTAAATGATCTCGCCGGGCGTATCGCTGACCGCATCATTGGTCCAGGGCGTCAGCCGATTCTCGCGGCTGTTGACGGACCAGGTATAGCCGCCGCCGGTCTCAGTAACCTGGAAACCAAAATCGTTCTTGTTGGCAATCACGTTGGACCACGGCGCCGGGGTCCACTGTTCCGCGCCCAGCAGCGTCACATACTCGCGACCGCCCTGGTGAAATCCGCCGAGTCCATTAAAAAAGGTCAACTCCGGCGGCGGCACGGTGGCCTCGGGATAGGTTTGCGAGGGCAGGCGCGCAACGAAAGGAGGCGGCAATGGCTCTTCCACTTGGGGACGTTCCAATTGATCTTCCAGCGAGCCGCGATCGCAAACAATCGCCACGCGGGCGACGGCATGCAACAGGATGCGATCGGCTTCGGGCAGGTGATCGGCGCGCCGCAAGTAGATGCCGCCCGGCTTGTCTTGAAGACCGCCCAACCCGCTGGTGCGAACCATCGTCTCCAATTCTTTCTGGAGCGACTGCAGATACGTGGTTGGATTGTCGTTGAGAATTGCCAGATCGATCTTCAGTCCCTTGTAATGCAGGTACTCGTGACCGCGCACCAGCTTGCGGACCGTGGGCAGGTCCGCGGCTTTATCGATTCGGGCGACAATTATCGGCAGGTCGCCGCTGATTCCATATGCCCACAAACTCGACTGCGCTTTCGTGTTCAGCGCGAGTACATGTGGCCGCGGACGCAATGAC
>JBDTTW010000291.1:0-9259 GCA_039930405.1 bacterium | reverse complement strand
GGCTCTGGATTGCGCCCGTCTCGTAGGCACCGAGGAGATAGACGCCGTCACGCTGGACGACTGGGTGCGGGGATCCGGGATCCGGCGGATCGACTATCTGAAATTGGACACCCAGGGCAGCGAACTCGAGATCCTCTGGGGGGCGGAGCGGGTGCTGGCGGATGTGCGCTGCCTGCAGATCGAAGTCGAATTCAACCCGATCTATCGAGGCCAGCCGGATCAATTCTCGCCAGATGAATCATTTGAAGTTGGTGCAGATGGCGGCGGTGACGTCGATCTCGCCGTTGGCTTCGACGAATCGAGTCCCGGCAAACCACCATATTTGGCGTTCAGTAGTTTGACTGCCGCCAATATTTCAACCGCCAATTCGACGGATAGAGGTCAGACCTTTAGTAAGAACCCGGCGGGAAATGTCACCGGAGGAATACCAGCAGACGATAGACAATGGATGGAGTTTCTGGGAAAAGATTCTGTCTATCTTATTTATCGAACACTCGAGCCGGCAATTGCACTGGTCCAGCGTTCAAACGACGGTGGTTTCAGTTATGGGCCGGCCCGCGAAGTCGGAACGATCGGACAGGTCGGTGGTGTAAGTGTCGATCAAAATGACGGCACGGTTTACATCGCCGGTGGAAGCGGCATTATTGCGGTCGGTACACCCGCATCTCCGGGCGCTGAACCGTTAACTTATACCCTTCACAACGTAGTGGGCGCGGGTAACGCGCACCTGTTCTTCACGGTTAAGGCCGCGAAAGACGGCACGGTTTACGTGTGCTACTCAGATGGTCGCAGCGTCTACATTCGCTGGTCGAAAGACAAGGGCAATACCTGGAGCCCGGGAGTTCGCGTCAGCGATGGACCAGAAACCGCCACCAGCATTGTTCCCTGGATGGAAACAGGTCCAACGCCTGGTTCGATCGGAGTTGTCTGGTATGGCACGACGGCCAGTTCAAACAATGACAACGCAGACTGGAAAGTGTTCTTTGCGCAGAGTCTTAATGCGACGGAAGCGAATCCGGTCTTCCGTCAGGTTGAACTCAGCGATCACTTTATCCACGGCAGCAACATCTCCGAGTCGGGCTTGCCCATAACGCCGGGTGCTGCGCCAAACCGAAACCTATTGGATTACTTCCAAATCGGATTTGATCCGACTGGTGCGGCGGTGGTGGCCTATACCGACGATCACAATGATTTCGACGGCAACGTTTACGTGGCCCGGCAAATCAGTGGTCCCGGCGTAAAAGGCAGTGATGTGCCGGCGCCCGTTCCTGGTAGCGCCTTGCCGCAACCAACTCCGCGTCCCATTGGTGCACCGCAGGTCACAGATTACGCGCAGGATTCGAAGACAGGATTGCTGACGGTATTACCGTTGAATGATCCGCTGGACATTTTGTCAGTCAAGTATTCAACGGAAGGAACGGCGAGTAATCCAGTGCTGGTGGCAACGATGAAGGTATCCGACCTTTCAATCGTGCCGCCCTTATCGAACTGGCGCATGAACTTTACCGCCAACGCGCCCGATTCTCGTATGAGCCCAACCGGCGATTACAGCTTCGGACTTTCCGATCGCGGCGATCAGTTCTTCGTTCGCGCTACGACAGATGCGGTCGGTACAAAGACCTACACATACGGCACCGCCATCCGCGAACATCAACATCGCGGACTCATTGCCTACACGGATCGTGGAACTGCCGATAGCGGATCGTTTGATTCGGCAGCCGGTACGATCACCGTCAAGGTTTCGCTCAGTAAACTGAACGCAACCCTGGCGGCGGGCCGTACGGCGCTTGGGCCGGGATCTATTCTGGCAGGCTTGCGCGGTGGCGCATTCACAACCGGTGACGACAACCCGGCCGATAGAAACGACCGCGCCAAATCTGACGTAGCCCGGGGTGGAACGCAGTACGCGATTAACAGTGCGCCAAGGGCGGTATTGACTGCCAATCCGACATCGGGTGCGCCACCGCTGGTTGTAAACTTCGACGGCTCCGGCTCAAGCGATCCTGATGCCGGCGACACACTCAGCTACACGTTTGATTTCGGCGACGGCTCAGCGCCGGTGACGCAATTGACGCCGACCGTGGCCCATACTTACAACCAACTCAACAAATTCACTGCCAGCCTGACGGTGAAGGACCAGTCAGGTTTCACCAGTAACACCGCGACGGTTCAGATTGACGTCACGAATCGCGGGCCAATAGCAGCTTTGAGTGCGACGCCAACCAGTGGTTACGCTCCGCTGCCGGTGAACTTTGATGGATCGGCTTCCAGCGATCCTGACGCCGGAGATTCAGTCGCGTCTTACACGTTTGATTTCGGCGACGGCGCCGTAGTCACTCAAGCTGGTGCGAAGCTTGGGCACACTTACAACGCCGGCGGTATTTACACCGCGAAACTGACAGTCGCGGATACGCACGGCGGCACCAGCAGTAACACAGCCCAGGTGCAGATCACCGTCAATAACCGGCCGACAACCGACTGCATGGAAGAGGACGATGCGCGCATCACCTATTCCGACGGCTGGCACAATGGCACTTCAACCAATGCCAGTGCTGGACATTTCCGTTGGCACCAGGGCAAGTCGACGAGCCATACGGCTAGTGTTGACTTCAGCGTTCCCGCCAACGGCACCGGCGTGTTCAACTACCGTTACGCGAAGAGCACCAAAGGAGGAACAGCGGAGGTGTTTATCGACGGTGTCTCGCGCGGAACGATCAACTACAAGGGCAGCGCGGGTTCGGACAAGTCACCCGAGTTTGCAAGTGGCGGCGTTCTTTATGAGGCACGCTTTGACGGACTCGCGGTGGGTTCGCACCGCTTTGAGTTACGCAACATGGCCGACAGCGTCTTCGTTGACGGCTTCTGCCTGACGGTTACGGTGGCGCCGCAAGTTGTCACCAACCTAGGAGGAGCGGGCAGTGGCACAACCACGCAGAGCTCGTTTACCGGCACGCCTACCAGCGGACCGGGACAAAGCACCAGCAACGACTCCTCAGTCAATGCCGGCCAGGAGTCAAAGAGCAATGTCACGCTCGGAACCGACGCACGAGCGCTTTCGCTAGTGGCAGAAACAAGTGGAGACCTTCCGGTCAAGTTGGCCCTGGTGAGTCCAACCGGCCTGACACTGCAGATCGTAGATGCGGTGAATGGGGTCGCGGTACTGACTACACCGGTCACGCAGGGAGGGATCTACACGGTGAAGGTCATCAACGTGAATCTGGGACCGGTGCAGGTTTGGACTGTGGCTACACCAACGGTTGCCAGATAGCAACTGGCGGGATTCGTTCCGCTGGGCTGACTGGCACAACGGGGGCGGACCTGGTATTCGCCCCCGTTTTTATACCGTTAGAGTTTTGCCTAAGTTAGGCGTCCCGGCAGGTTTCGGCTGTTCCGCCGGATGTGCGCGGCAAAGCCGAAGCCGGCGTGCCCATTACTTTTGCGGGCCTGAATCCCTTATCCCGTACCATCGCCACGTTTGATCTTCTTCAAACCACACTCTATAAATGATCGCCGAACCATGGATCCGATGACTTCAGCGGTTGCCGTCCTGACGGCAATGATTACGCCCGCGGTTTTGATCTCCGCGTGCGGCAGCATGATTCTTTCCACTTCGTCGCGACTGGGCCGAGTGATCGATCGAGTGCGCGCGCTTTCAGATAAGCTGGACGAACTCTTCGGCAAGGACGCCGTTGGGACCAAAGACCGGCAGACAATTATTTTCGCGCAACTCGACAAACTGACCAGTCGCGCTCGCATCCTGCAGCGTGCGATGGTTACTTTTTATTTGGCAACGGGAATGTTTGTGGCGACCAGCGTGGCCATTGGCGTGGTCGCCTTTGTTCCCAATAGGCCGAATTACAACCTGGTGCCGGTTGTAGTTGGTTTGCTCGGCGCGTGCCTTCTTTTCTACGGCAGCATGCTATTGATTTTCGAAGCGCGGCTGGCGCTAAGCACGATTCATGCGGAGATGGATTTCATTTGGCAGCAAACGACGCGCGCGGCGCCGGCTGAGGTGGTTGAGCAATACAAGCCACACTTTGTGCATTTTCGCGCGCGCAAATAAAAGTGGCACAGACTTAACTCTGTGGCTGCTCGTAAGTTGCACAGACTCGTCAGTCTGTGGCTACCCAGGTAACACAGGCTAAAGCCTATGCCACTTCTAATTCAGTCTGTGGCTGCTCAGGAGACACAGACTAAGGTTATGCCACTCAACTGAATGAACCCGTCATATCTCAATTTGCTTCGGACTGGCGAACTGGCAAAGCGTGTCGCTGCCCTCGAGTCATTGCTCGCGCGCTGCACGGTTTGTCCGAAAGACTGTCTTAACAATCGCTTGAACAACGAGATTGCTGCTTGTTATTCCGGCCGCCTGCCGATCGTTTCGTCTTACACTGCTCACTTCGGCGAAGAGCCGGCGCTCGTCGGCACACGCGGCGCGGGCAACATCTTTTTTGGCAACTGCAATCTGCGCTGCGCCTACTGCCAGAACTATCAAATCTCGCAAACTCACAAAGAACAACTGAAGAATGAAATCACGCACGAGCGTCTGGCAGACATCATGCTCGAGCTTCAGGAAAAAGGCTGCCACAACATCAACTTCGTCTCGCCGACGCATTTCGCGCCGCAAATGGCGCGCGGCATTCTCATCGCGGCCGAGAACGGTTTGCAACTTCCTGTCGTTTACAACACCAACGCGTATGATTCGGTTGAAGTACTGCGGCTGCTTGCTGGCCTTGTTGATGTTTACCTTCCCGACTTGAAGTACGCAGAAAACGAAGCGGGCTATCTCTATTCAAAGGTGAGTGGCTACAGCGATCACGCGCGCCGCGCGATTGCGGAAATGTACCGGCAGACTGGCCCCGAACTGGTGTTCGATGAAAACGGGTTGTTGCAACGTGGTCTGATTATTCGCTTGCTGGTTTTGCCAAACGAGATCGGTGGCATTCGCGAATCGCTGGAATGGATCAAAGACGAGCTCAGTCCGCGCGTAGCAATTTCATTGATGGCCCAGTACTACCCCACGCATCAAGCCGCAAATAACAACCGTTACGTGCTGCTGTCACGCCGCGTTTCGGAAACGGAATGGCTGCGCGCGACGAATCTGCTGGATGAATTTGGAATGGAAGAAGGCTGCTTGCAGGAGTTTGACGGCTCAGCTTTTTACTACCGGCCCGATTTTGAGAATGCTGAAACACCTTTCAAGGATGTTCGCGACTTCAACGATTGAATTATCGAAGACTGCGGGGGCATGCCCCCTTCCCAACCTGCGAATTGTTGGCAATCGAGCCCTGGTTTAGCTCGTGGTCAGGAAGGAGGGCATGCCCCCGCTGCTTACTGGGATTTGTTAATTTTCAGGTGATGTGTGGTGTGTTCGGTGACTGAAGGGCGACCGACCATCAGGTCATTGGTGGTTTGACCTTGTCCGGCCAACGCAGCCGGCGGATTCGCGTAGGCGCCATTCCTCATTTCCAATTCCTTTTGCGCGTTCGCTTCCGCCGTCCGATCGACCAATCCCTTTTTCGGAACCGTGAAAGCAAGGCCGTTGAGGATCATACCGAGGCCAATCAGAAAAGTGATAACGCCCAGAGCTATGAACGGAATTAGATCGTGCGAACCAAGGCTCAACAAAGAGATTAGCAGCGCCGCACCAATACCGGTGGCCGCCACTACCACACCCGCACGTACCCGGCGTAAACGTTTCTCTTCCGGCGACTCAAGAAACTTTTCCATCTGCGGCAGCACGTCTTCTGCTACTCGCTTCAGATCGTTTGGCTCCATTTGCCGGATCTTCTCGGCCATCGCCTGGCTAATCTGTTCGCGCGCGGAAACTGCCGACGCCGTGATCGCGTCGGGCCGCTCCAAACTGACCCGCACGACCCGAAGGTCGGTGCCGCAAGCGCGGCAATACTGGCTGAGTTGACGTTCTTCAGATCCGCAGGTGGGACAATACATAGCGTTGGGTTATACGGGCACGACCGGGACGAAGTTCCCTGGGTTGTAAAGCAAACTCTTAGTTTGCGGTGGTTAGGCACACGCAACTTGGATGGCTGCAACGACCGCAAACTAACAGTTTGCTTTACGACCGCTGCACTGTGACGCCATGCCAGAAGGCAAGGCGATCCTTAATTTCGGCGGCGGCAGGTTTTGGATCGGAATAGTACCAAGCGGCGTCGCCATTTATCTCGCCGTTAACCACGACATCGTAGTAACTCGCTTCGCCTTTCCAGGGACAGATCGTACGGCTGCTGCTCGGTTGCAGATATTCGTTGTTGACCGAATCGCGCGGAAAATAGTGATTGCCTTCAACGACAACCGTGTCATTGCTTTCCGCAATTACTGCGTCGTTCCAGGTAGCTTTCATAAAAGCAATAAATCGCAAATCGTAAACGAGAAGTGCCCAGAATTAACGGCAGGTTGTGACACGTAATCGCTTTTTCGATTTACGATTTACGATTCACGATTTACGATTTACGAGTTCAAGCCGCCGCTTACCGCTGGCAAAATTGTTATCTCACAAGTGTCGGGCAATTGTGTTTCAAGCATCTGTTTGTGCCGAACATTTTCGTCGTTAATAAAGATGTTGACGTGCTGACGAAGCTGGCCGCGCTCGTTTACCACCCGATCACGCAAGCCAACGTGCAGTTGCCATAAACTATTTAAAGCCTGCCCGACGGTTGCCGGCCTGGAATCCAAAACGATACGGTTCTGCCCGTTCGTAAAATCGGTTAAGAAGCCGGCAACATTTACAGTAATCATGTTGAATCAGTCGTAAAGCAAACTGTTAGTTTGCGGTGGTTAATAAGCATTCAACCTGGGCTGGCAACCAACGCAAACCAACAGTGTGCTTTGCGCTTTCCCGAAATCGATTAAGGCAGGATGCCTTCAGGAACTACCCACGGATGTATTTCGATCTTTAAGCGCCCTGCCTGTACCGCCGGATCGGTTGCCGCCAGCTCACGCGCTTCCTCGATCGAAGCGACGCGAAAAACAAATATGCCCCGCAATGGAGTGTCATCGCCAAATGGTCCGGCGACAACCAGCTTCTTCATCTCGGCGAGCCGCATAATATTTGCCAGATGCGCTTTTTGCAGTTCCGCGGTCGCTGGAGTTTTCTCCGGCGTCCACTTGTCGCCGCGGTATAGCAAGCCAAAATGGGCGCGCGTGCTCTTCTCAAGCGTGGTGGTTTTCTTCATCACGTCTTCCGCCCACCACGCATGCATTTCCGCAACTAAGTGGCCCGACTTCACCACCGGACTTGCTTCCGCCCAGGCCTTTGCTTCTTCTGCGGATTGCGTGCGCAGAATGTAAACGCCGCGTACCTCGCCATCGTCGTCGAACCGTCCGGCAATCACTGCTTTGCCTGAGTCAAGCAAAGAGTTCGCATAAGCGCGCTGTGCGGTTTCCAATTGCATTGTCTGAGCGTTGCTTTCCCCAGTCCATTTAGGCCCGCGTTTAAGCAGCGCCATTTGAAACTGGATAAGTTTGGACTGCGGCTCTTTTTTCTCTTGCGCCTGCGAAACCGGCAGCGCGAAAACTAGCAAAGCGAGGGTTGTTATCGTTAAGAGTTTTTTCATGTTTTGTTGTGAAGTGTTCCCGTCTGTTCTTTTCCGCACTTTCAAGTCTAAGACTATTGCACCACCGCTGTCTTTACGCAGACGATTGGTGGCATGCTTTCCTGAATCGCGCTCCAAGACTCACCGGCATCTCTTGAGCCAAACAACTTACCGTTGCGGGTGCCGAAATAGATTCCCGTCGGTTTCAAGTGGTCCGCCGACATGCCGTCGCGCAAGACAGTTTCCAGCGCATTCTCCTGCGGCAAGCCGTTCGTTAACGCTTCCCAGGACTTTCCGTCATTTCGCGTGCGATAAACTCGCATCTTTCCTTCCGGCGTGCAGCGAAATTCATCTGACTCCATCGGAATGATGTAAACGTTGTTCGCATCGTTTGGATCAATTTCCATCGCAAACCCAAAATCGGAAGGCACGCCATTAGCGACGTCATTCCAGGAATCGCCGGCGTCGTCACTGCGATAGAGTCCCCAATGGTTCTGCAAAAACAAACGCTCGGGATTCGAAGGATGGCTGACGATCTTGTGCACGCACTGGCCCCACTCTGGGAAACGCTGATCGGGCGGCAGAAACTGCGCGCGCACGCCCTGGTTTCGCGGCTGCCAGTTTTCTCCACCATCATCGGTGCGGTAAACGCCGGCCGTTGAGATGGCTATAAACAGACGTTTGGGATTCGTTGGGTCCGGCAGAATCGTATGCAGGCACAGGCCGCCGCCGCCCGGCGTCCACTGCGGACGATGTGGATGATCGTACAGTCCCTTTACCAGCGACCACGAAGCGCCGGCGTCAGTTGATTTGAACAAAGCCGCCGGCTCAACGCCGCAATAAAGCGTGTCGTCTTCTCCCGGATGACCCTTTGCGATCTGCCAGATTTGTTTTACGGAAGAGTCGGTGTCCTCAGGAAACTTAACGCCATAGGCTTCCGGCTCAGTCCAGGTCTTGCCGTAATCATCGGACGAACTTAAGTACGAACCCCAGTACGAGCTATTGACTGCTGCCCACAGACGCTTGCGGCCGTTGCGATCGTCATAGGCCATCGCGTAAATAGCGCGGCCGGGAAAGTACGGGCCGCCAACGTCCCAGGTATTTCGCGCGCTGTCCGAACGAAGAATGAATGCGCCTTTCATGGTGCCAACGAGTAACAACACATCTCCCGAGGCAGCAGCAACATGTTTTGTTTCAGGCATAAGAGAACTCCCGACTGGCCGAGCAGGATAAATAGCGTGCGCGCATTATAAGTCACCGCCTAAGTCACAGCTAAGTGCGCCGGGAAACAAACTCAAGAATTCTCATCCGATTAACCGTATATAAAGGCATTCGGAAAACTGTGAAGCACTAATGGGTTGCCCGGCGCGTGCCGGAATGTCTCGGACATTTCTGTTTCTTCATGTCCATTGAAGTAACATCTATCGCTCCCGAGGGAAGACGTTTCTCCCTCCGCAAAATTGCGACGCTGGTTCGCAATTACCTTCCCGATTCCCCGCTTACCAACAAACAGCTTGTCGTCCGGTTCGCTCTTGGTTTAATCGCCATCGCTACGATAGCCGGCGCTGATGCCTTGTTACGTTCCTATAAGTATTATTCGCGAATCATCGATGCCCGCCTGGCTAGCGGTTATCTCACCAGTCGTCCCGGTCTTTACGCAGCGCCTCGCGCCCTTGAACGCGGACAGAAACTGAGCAAACAAGATC
>JBDTTW010000290.1:0-10173 GCA_039930405.1 bacterium | reverse complement strand
CAGGACATGCGGCGCATGGGTGGGCTGAAGAAATATATGCCCATTACCTTTGCGACCATGCTCACCGGCTGGCTCGCGATTTCCGGCATACCGATCTTCGCGGGCTTCTTTTCGAAAGATGAAATTCTGTGGCGCACCTGGAGTGCCGCAACGCTTGGTTTGCCCGGTCCGGCCTGGAGCAAAGCGCTATGGTTCGTTGGCGCGCTGACGGCGCTGCTCACCGCGGTCTACATGACGCGCATGATGGTGCTGACCTTTTGGGGCAGCGAACGTTTTCGTGAGAAGCAGGTGGACCACCTCGACGGCGCTCAGGGAATCCACGCTGACTCGCGCCATGACGATCACGCGTTTCACGAGCCGCATGAGTCACCCTGGCTGATGACGGCGCCGTTGGTGGTGCTGGCAATCCTTTCGACTATCGGCGGATTTATTGGCGTGCCGTATGCGCTCGGCTCGCTGGTCGGCCTGCATCCGACGAACTACATCGAGCAAACACTCGATCCGGTGATTGCCAAGGTCCCGGGAGGAAAAACAGAAGGCGCGCCGACTGCGGCCGAACCTATTTGGCTTTCGCCGCCGCCGCAAGCAACCGATAGTGCGCCGGCGTTCGTTTCGTTGGACGAATCCGCCGCGCCACATTCCGCTGAAGCAGTCCGCGCTGAACGTTTACTGGCGCTGGTCTCCGTCGCGATCGCAGTTCTGGGAATTGTGCTGGGTTGGATCATCTTTCAGAAGCGTCCGCTGCTGGCTCTGCCGCGCCTACTTGAAAACAAATATTACGTTGACGAAATCTACGACGCCGCGGTTATCAACCCGATCAATGCCGGTTCGCGCGAGGGTCTCTGGAAGGTTTTCGATGTCGGCGTGATCGATGGGTTCCTGCACGCAGTCGCCGACACGGTTATCGAAGGCGGTCGCGCCATTCGCCATTTGCAGGGCGGCTTTGTGCGCTCGTATGCGGCGATCATTCTCGTTGGGGCGCTAGCGGTGATTGGGTTCTTTGCTTATTACGGCGTTCATGCGATGCGCTTTTTGCCATAGTTATGCAACATCTTCTAACAGCGATCATTCTTTTGCCGGTTATTGGCGGCCTCGCCATCGTGGCCTACAGTCTTGTGCCTGGGCGGCGCGAGTCGAATTACAAATGGATCGCGCTCGTCTTCTCTATCGTCGATTTTCTTATTTCCTTGCCGCTGATCAAGGGCGTCGGCGCCGGCACGCGCGACTTTCGGTTCGTCGATGACGTCTTGTGGATTGGTTCGATTGGCGCTCGCTATCACGTCGGCGTTGATGGCATCAGTCTTTGGCTGGTGCTGCTGACCGCGCTCTTGATGCCCATCGCGATCCTTTCGAGCTGGACGGCAATCAAAAAGCGCCAACTGTCCTACTACCTGTTTCTGCAACTGCTGGCCGGGGCAATGGTCGGGGTGTTCGTTTCGCTCGACCTGCTGTTGTTCTATTTATTTTTTGAAGCGTCGCTGGTTCCGATGTTCTTTTTGATCGGCATCTGGGGCGGCGAGCGCCGGGTCTATGCGGCGATAAAGTTTTTCATTTATACGTCCGTTGGCAGTTTGTTGATGCTGGTCGGCATCATCGCGCTTTTTTATATCTACGGAACGTTCGACTACGTTGCGATCCTTAGCGCGATGAGCACTGGCGCAACCACCCTGGCGCCGCGCGCGGAGTTCTGGCTGTTCCTGGCTTTCGCGTTTGCCTTCAGCATCAAGGTCCCAATCTTCCCGCTGCACACCTGGTTGCCCGATGCGCATACCGAAGCGCCCACTGCCGGGTCGGTGATTCTTGCCGGCGTGCTTTTGAAAATGGGAACGTACGGCCTGCTGCGCTTTAACCTTGGGCTCTTTCCCGATATGTCGCGCAAGTTCGCGCCGCTGATGATCACGCTGGCGATCATCGGCATCATTTACGGCGCGCTGGTGGCCATGGTCCAGCCTGATGTGAAACGCCTGGTCGCCTACTCGTCAGTCAGCCACATGGGCTTTGTGATACTGGGACTCTTCTCGTTTACAGAATTGGGAATGCAGGGCGCGCTTTATCAGATGTTGAGTCACGGTGTTTCGACGGGCGCGCTGTTTCTGTTTGTCGGGTTCATTTACGAACGGCGGCACACGCGGCAGATTGCAGATTTTGGCGGACTGGCGACACCGATGCCGTGGTTCGCGACTCTATTTGTGATTGCTTCGCTTTCATCGATCGGATTGCCGTTTCTGAATGGTTTCGTCGGTGAGTTTTTAATAATGATTGGCAGTTGGACTTCAAACGCGATCCAGCACGCCTGGCTTGCGACCATGTTAGCGGGCACGGGCGTCATCTGGGCCGCCGTCTACATGCTGTGGATGTTGCAGCGCGTTGTTTTTGGACCAGTAACCAATGCCGAGAATTCCGGACTGAAAGATCTCAACGCGCGCGAGCTGGGATTAATGCTGCCGTTGTTGATCCTGATGTTGTTCATGGGCATCTTTCCGCGTTTGTTTCTGGACCGATCGGCGGCGAGCATCGATCAGGTGCGCACGCGGGTTGCGGCGCCGCCGACCGGTGGTTCATTTGCAACAGCTAAGCCGGTGGCAGCGCCGAAAAGGCTAGCTCCTTAAACGTCACAAATGAATTTTCTCGCATTACAACTTTCGCAGCCCGACGTTAACCTGGCGCTAATCCTGCCGGAGCTAATCATCTGCCTGGTCGGCGTGATCGTCATGTTGGTCGACGCTTTTGCCAAACCAACCCAGCGTTGGGTGACGGGTGGTATTTCCCTCGCCGGGCTGATTGCCGCAGCCGGCGCCTCCGTTTGGCTGTGGCTGTCCTGGCAAAGCGTTAGCAGCGCCTTCAACGGCATGATTGTTTTAGATGAGTTGCGGCTGGGCTTCACCATCGTTTTCCTGGTCGTGTCGGCCTTGACGATTTTGATTTCGATGGTCTGGGTTGAGAACGAAAGACTTCCCGCGGGCGAGTTTCACTCGCTGCTGCTGTTTGCAACGGCCGGCATGATGTTTATGGCGTCGGCCGGCGACCTGGTCATCGTTTTCCTGGGACTTGAGATTCTTTCTATCGCCACTTACGTCATGTGCGGTTTCCGCCGCACCGATGTGCGGTCAAACGAGTCGTCGATGAAGTATTTCATTCTCGGCTCCTTCTCGTCTGCCTTTCTTTTGTATGGCATTGCGTTAACCTACGGCGCGACCTCGACCGCGGCGGGACTTGCCGGGACAACCAACATTGCGGAGATTGCGCGGCGAATACCGACTGCGCAATATCCCGCGCTGCTGTTCGCGGGCGCGGCAATGATGCTGGTAGGTTTTGGATTCAAGATTGCCACCGCGCCTTTTCATGTTTGGACGCCAGACGTTTACGAAGGCGCGCCTACTCCAGTTACCGCTTTCATGGCGGCTGGTCCGAAAGCGGCCGGCTTCGCTTCCTTCATCCGCGTTTTTGTTTTTGCTTTTCCCTTCGTCGCAATCACTGGTTCGGTTGCGGGCCAGGTTCATGCAGCGTGGCTTACCTCGCTGACCGTGCTCGCCATACTGACGATGACCATCGGCAACGTGGTAGCGATTGCGCAGAACAACGTCAAGCGCATGCTTGCTTATTCGTCGATTGCGCACGCGGGCTATGCGCTGGTTGGTTTCATTGCGGCCGGGGCTGCTCCGGATGTGGAACTTCGCAATGCGGCCATCACCGCAGTTGTTTTCTATTTGCTCGCCTATGCTGTCATGAACCTGGGCGCATTTGCGGTGGTGCAACTCATCTCGCGCGTCGGCGATCGACGCACTGAAGTTGAAGACTACAACGGCATTGGTTTCCAAACGCCGTGGCTGGCGTTTGCGCTGTCGCTGTTTCTTTTGAGTTTGTTGGGGATGCCGTTGACAGCGGGTTTCATCGGCAAGGTGATGGTCTTTCGCGCCGCGCTCGATCAGGGTTACTACCTGCTGGTGGTAGTGGGCGTACTGAATTCGGCGGTGTCGGCTTACTATTACTTGAGGCTGATCATTGTGATGTTTTTCCGCGAGCGCACAACGACTTGGGACGCGCCGCGTATTCCGGCAAGCATTGGTGTTGCTTTGGTGTTAACGGTGCTGGGCGTGCTTTACCTCGGACTTTTTCCCGGCCGCGTCATTAACGCATTGCAAACGAAGCGGCCTGTTTCTGTTTCCCAACGATAGAAAAGCAAACTGTTAGTTTGCGGTGGTGCCCGAGCATTCAAAAGGTAATTGACCGCGAACGACCGCAAACTAACAGTTTGCTTTACGAAATAACTCGCGGTTTTACGCCTCCGGTTCACTGAATTCTCCTTTGGGCACATCTCAATCAAATCCTGGAACACTCATTTCGCCTAAAAGCGCTGCTGACTTTGCAGCTCGGGTACAGGCCGAGCTGAAATCAGCCTGGCTCCCGGACCTTTACCGCGAACGAGTTCGCAAAACACGCACGCGCTCCTACAACTTTGAGCAACTCAACCCGAGAGCGCGCAGCGAAATTCAACACACTCTGCTGGGCGTCGAATTGAAGCTTGGATCGCGCCGGCTGTTGTGTCCCGATTTGGCAACCGCGCGTTATCTTTCCGTTTTCGCCCGCGCCGGTTGCGAACAGGTAGCGGTCCCTTACGACATCACGAAGATTTCGCAACTGGCGGACGAGCTGGAATCGTCGTGGCACCGGATGCTTTTACTGGTTGACCATCTCGCCGCCCAAAAGTCAGAACCGTTTCGCGGTCGCATTAGGCAACTGCTGTTGGCAACGATAAGAGAACAGGTCGCCGCAGCGGGCGCGGGCGCCTCAGTTCCGGAATTCAAGCACTCCACGAAACAACGATCGTAGTGGCAGGGACTTTAGTCTGCACCTGCGACGGCGCCACAGACTGAAGTCTATGCCACTTGCGCGCTTGCGTACATTAACGAATCGAAGTTTAATAACAACAATGATTGAAGAGCCGCTGGAACTAATAACCAACGAACCACCTCCAACCGAAGCCGACCTTCTGCTTCCGTTTCCAATCCAACACCTTTTTTGCCGTTACGAGCCGATCGAACAGCGCATCGAAAAAGCGCGCGTGCTCGTGGTCGATTGCCTGCTGCGCGATGAAGACGATCTTTCAGATGTCGCGCGCCACGATTGGGGCAGCGCCACTGCTGCTCAAATCAAGCGCGAACGTTATATCGCCGGCCTGGCATTGGAAAATATTCTGGGCAACGTCCGGCGCCTGGTTAAGCAACCCGCAACCGAGGTGACGCACCTCGGGACAATCGCCACCGCTGCGAAAAAGTTTAATCCCGACGCCATCGTGCTGAGCGGCACCCTGCGCGACTTCGATTATTACAACCCGTCGGTGCTGGAAACGTTTGGCGACTTTATTCGCACCACGAGGATTCCGGTGCTGGCAATATGCGGTGGTCATCAATTGGTTGGACTCGGCTTCGGTGCTCGCGTGGTGACTCTCGATCGTTTGGAGCAGCACGAGCAGCGCGAAAATCGGCCAATCGAATACCAGTACCGTTTCGTTCGCATTACCGAACCCGGCGATCCCATCTTTCACGGCATGGCTGACGCCGAAGCTGCGGAAGCCTCAAACGAGGGGATGCAAGCACGCCTGTTGCGCGTCTGGCAAAATCACGGTTTGCAACTCGATCGGGTTCCCGAAGGCTTTCAACTCCTGGCGACGTCCTATCTCTGCCGCAATCAGATGATGGTCAAGCGCGACCAGGACCAGCTTATCTACACGGTGCAATTCCACCTCGAAAAGTCATTCGAGGATTGGAACAAAAGCCGCACTCGCTGGGAACATCAAAACGAATCGCGCGACGGGCGCATTCTCTTCGAAAACTTTCTCTTCCTGGCACTGGCACGCGGGAAATAAACAAGCACTTGCCCGCCTCGAATCGCGATCCATCGCCGGCAGTTCCCTTAACTAAAGAAAGTCTCGCCCGCGCGGCTAAGCTGCTCGCGGGGCGCGACAAAAATCTGGGTGCCATTCTCAAACAGCATGGGCCGCCGCCGCTCTGGGCACGTAAGCCAGGGTTCGCAACGCTTGTACAAATTATTCTCGAGCAACAAGTCTCGTTAGCATCCGCGGCATCGCTTTTCGCCCGCTTGAATAAGAGTGTTATTCCATTCCAGCCGGCGCAGATGTTGCTGCTCGGTGAACCTCATTTGAAGTCGCTGGGTCTGACACGTCAAAAGACTGCTTACTGTCTGCACTTATCTCAGTTGCTAAATGAAAAACATTTGAACCTCTCTCAGTTGTCACGCGGCAGTGATGAAGACGCGAAGGCACGGCTGATGGAAGTGAAAGGCATTGGCTCGTGGAGCGCAGACATTTATTTGCTGCTGGCTTTGCGCAGACCGGATATTTGGCCGGCGAGCGACCTGGCGCTCGCCATCGCAGCAAAGCAATTAATGGAGTTGAAAGTGCGGCCGGGACCGGATGAGCTGAATAAGATTAGCGAGCGCTGGCGACCTTTCCGCTCGGTGGCTGCGCGCATGTTGTGGCAATACTACCTGGCAGAACGAAAACAGTGGCGCAAAGGCGAAGCACACCGTCGTAAAGCAAACTGTTAGTTTGCGTGGCTCGTCGCATTGAACTCGGTTGCCTGCGGAGCACTGCAAACTAACAGTTTGCTTTACGTCGTCGCTGAGTTATTTCGAGATTGTCGACGCTGAAGTTTTTGGCACGGCCATTGTAAAGTCGGTGGCAACGGGAACGTTTTCCATTGTCAGCACGATAAGACGATCAACCACGGAATTCAAATCTTTAGTTTCAGCAAAGACGCGGAGTTGCTCCTCCGCTGAAGTGCGCCGTTCGAGAATCGTGTGGATGTGTTCAACTTCCTTGCGCGAGCCGAGCGGGTCAAGCACGTCGTCGACGAAGTCGAGTAGTTCAAGAATCAGATCGCGCGTGGGCACTTCTTTCTGTTTGCCAAAGTCGATCATCTTGCCGTCGATACCCCAGCGCACCGCGCGCCACTTATTCTCCTGAATCAACATGCGCCGGTAAAGGCGAAAGCCGAGGTTCTTCTCAATTAAGACCGTCAACTTGGCCACGATGGCTTGAAACAACGCAGCAATGGCGATGGTATCGTCGACCCTCGTCGGAATATCGCAAATACGAAACTCAAGCGTTGGAAAAACAGGATGCGGTCTTAAGTCCCACCAAATCTTCTTGCCGTCATTTATACATCCCGTCTTCACCAGGAGGTCCACATAACGCTGGAAGCTGCTATAGGAATCGAAGTGATCTGGAATGTCAGTGCGAGGAAACTGTTTGAAAACTTCTGAGCGATACGATTTCAGTCCGGTGTTGTGTCCCATCCAGAAAGGAGAGGAAGTTGTCAGCGCCAGCACGTGCGGAAGGAAATAGCGCGCGGCATTCATGATGTGAATGCGATGTTCGAGGTCGGGCACTCCGACGTGAACGTGTAGTCCAAAGATTAAAAGCGAACGCGCTACTGTTTGCAGTTCCTGCACCAGTAGCTCATATCTCTCATCGTCGTAAATTTTTTGGTCCTGCCAGCGCGAGAATGGATGCGTTGAGGCCGCGACGATTACCAGTCCGGTCTTTCCAGCAAGACCAGAGATTATGCTACGCAAGCGGGTGATATCGGCGCGCGCCTCCTGGATGTTTTTGCAGACGCCGGTGCCGACCTCGATCATCGACTGGATCATCTCGGGCTTGATCTGCTCGCCGAGAATCATCTTGCCTTCTTCGAGAAACTCGGACACATGCGACCGCAACTCACGCGTCTTCGGATCGACGATCTGAAACTCTTCTTCGATGCCGAGGGTGAAGGTACTAAACATAAGGTTGATTTACCTCTGCGCGCCTGCCAGCGCCTTCTTAATCATGCGCCAGTCGGGTGTCACTTTGCGAATGAACTCATGTCGCACATGCCTGAAAGCGCTGGTCGGTGAATACACCGGACTATAGAGATCAAAGTGAACGTACCAGCGTCGCGGCGTGGCGTTTACATAAAGAAAATGCAGCACTGCACTGTCGCGCGACTTTTCGTAAAAGCCTCCGCTGGTATCGCCATGCCTGGCCCAGCGTCGCGTGAAATCTTTGCGGCGGCTCAAGGTCGATTCCAACATCGGCCAGCAATTAAAGCCGATGCCCACTCCACCCTCACCGTAAATATTGGTGATGTTTCTGATGAGAGGCCAAACCTGTTTAGCCTGCAATCTCGTGTGCAGCAGCAGCAATGCCTGTTGCTTATCAACCGAGAGCGCATTGAATGCTGCTTCATCCGTTGCTGCATCCCAGAGGCCGGCGAGCTTGCCGCTTAACGCAGCGCGCAACTCAGCAGCCAGCTCGGACCAGAGTAGTTGCGAAATGTCTGCGGTTGTCTCAGCCGTTTCCGAGTTCACTTTCAATCAAAGTGCGATTCTCTTCAGTCAGATTCTGGAAGCGCAGCCCAACGCCGCGTCCGGGGTTGTTGTAAACAACTTCCGCGTTGGCGACCACTTGCTTGCCGTCGGTCAACGGAATGCGAACCAGCAGCGCTGCGCCTTCCGGCAAACTAGCCTGCGTGTTCATGTAAAAGCCGCCGACGCTGATGTCTTTGGTGCTGGCGACGCCGGTCGCGTCAGTACCATCAAAAAACACATCGACGATCAGCCGCGAACGGTCATAGCGCCGTCGCTCATCCGGTTCTGGCTCCAGGCTTTCGTTGCGATCATCAACCACGGTGAGTCTCCTGATTTCCGCAGACGTTGCGCCCATTGTACATGTTTAGGCGTCTTTTTCGCTGATTATGAATGTCGGAACCATGCCTCCGCCCGAACTGACGTTGGCCAATTCGGTGAACGAAAGCCGCGTAAAAGCGGACTTTACCTTGCCGTTGAACAACAGCGGATCAAGGTCCACGAGTTGTTCGGCAAACTCGAAAGTCCCGTCTGGTTGCAAAGCGGGAAACGTCTCGCGGGCCGTCGGCACGCGTTCCTGAACCAGATAGTCGCCAATCTTTAGCGCCTCAGCCAGCGCGGTGTCCCAGGCGTTCGCATCGGCCATCCAACCAATCGTAATTCCGTGACCACCGTAATCGTCGTTTGGTTTGAGCACCAGCCGCTGATTGTTTGACCTGATGAACTCCAGCAGGTTGATCTGCTCGCCATGGTAATCGCTGGTTTCATCGCGCAGCAGCCTGGTCCAGGGCACGTGTTTGCGAATTGCTTCCTGCTCGGCGCTGGAAAACAACGACGCACGCCGCTGATCCGTCAACACTGCAAACAACGCTTTCTTGTGAATCAGTTTTGAGCGGAAACTATTTACCATACAAATGGCGCCTGCTCGATACGCTTCCAACAACGCAGGATACTCACGCATGACCGGCAAATATTCGTTAACCAGCAAGCGCTTGTAGACGATGTCGATTTGAAAGTCACCGGCACGCAACCTGTTGTTAGTGAATTCGAGTTCGTCGGGTGAACAGATGCGGGTGGGATAACCTTCCTTTTCAAAGTACTCCTTGAAAAGTTCAAACTCGTTCTGCGTCGGCATGTCTTTCAGATCAACGATCGCAATTTGCGGTGTGCTGTCGGGCGTGCGGCCGAGAAATTCTTCATAAGAATCGAGTAATACATCGAGCATGAAACGCCGGCCATAGAGCGGCCGGACGTTATAGCTTTCGCCGAACCTTTGCATCACCGGAAGGCGCGAAAAAATCTCGTAAGCCGCGTCGACGTAAGCAATACCCGCCGGGCTCTCGCCATTCAGCTCCACAAAACTGTACGCTTTTTCAGTGAGAAACGAATCCAAGCGCGCGGTCGGTGAAACAGCCACGTACCCCGGGTCGATGCTGATTAGTTCGCGCTCAATTTCCGTGACGCCCAGGTCTACAACGATCGAATCGTCCGCGATGGCGGCGTCCTTCACTTTTTGAATGGCGGACCAAACTGTTTCGCAGGCAATGCGAATGGTGGCGAAATCGTCCTCGGCAACGAAGTGCGGGCGAAGATATGGCGACAGCCGGCGGCCACCAAAGATTAGTTTCGCGCGCTCGAGGCCTTCATCGAGCATGGCCCGCGACGACTCGGCAAGCTCGCTGTCGCTGAGCAGTTCGTGATAACGCGTAACGGCGTCATGCAACATAGGTTCCGCAAATGAAATCGTAAACAAGAATGCGTCAGGAGGGCGTTAGAGTATCACAGCCGCATGAGGCGCGGCCAAGG